>NZ_BPRD01000106.1 GCF_022179745.1 Methylorubrum podarium | reverse complement strand
TCGGATTCCGGCAAGCGGCTCGCCGACCTCGACGGCGTGATCCTCGTCGGCGGCGCGACCCGGATGCCGGTGATCCGCAGCCTGGTCGCCCGGCTGTTCGGGCGGCTGCCCCTGGTCCATGTCGATCCCGACACGGCGGTGGCGCAGGGGGCGGCGGTGCAGGCCGGGCTCAAGGCGCGCCACGCCGCCCTCGAAGAGGTGGTGATGACCGATGTCTGCCCCTTCACGCTGGGCATCGCCGTCACCGAGAACGCCCGCACCGCCGGGGCGACGCAGGTGATGCTGCCGATCATCGAGCGCAACGCCGCCGTGCCGGTGAGCCGGGCGCACCGCGTCACCACGCTCTACGACGGCCAGGACCACATCGACGTGAAGGTGTTCCAGGGCGAGAGCCTGCGCCCGGACGACAACATCCCGCTGGGCGAGGTCCCGGTGACGCTGCCCAAGGCGCCCGCCGGCAGCGAGACCGCCGAGGTGCGCTTCACCTACGACATCAACGGCGCCCTGGAGGTCGAGGTCGCGGTGGTCTCCACCGGCCTGCGCCGCCGTCAGGTCTTCCGCAACGGCGCCAACCTCGACGAGGCGGAGATCGAGGCCCGCTTCGCCGCCCTCGCCGCGATCAAACTCGCGCCGCGGGAGCAGGCGGAGAACCGGGCGCTGCTCGCCCGCGCCGACGCGCTCTACGCGGAGCTGCGCGGCGATCTGCGCCAGCACGTCGCCGGCCGCATCGCCCGCTTCGAGCGGGAGATCGCCGAGGCGTCGGGCAGCGAGCCCGAGGCCGTGCGGGCGGCCTTCGCCGCCGATCTCGACGCCCTCGAAGACCACCGCTTCCGGTTCTGAGATCGATCGATGATGACTCATCGTCGATGGCCCGCGCGACGGCGCGGCGGCGGGCGTCCGCCGGACGCAGGGAACCCGACCATCGGTCGGGTTCCCTGCGTCTTGGTATGGGACCCTTCATGACCTACAGCGCCTGGCGCCTGCTCGGGCTCGAACCGACGCGGGACGCGTCGGCGATCCGCCGCGCCTATGCCCGCCGCCTCAAGCTCACCCGGCCCGACGAGGACGCCGAGGGGTTTCAGGCCCTGCTCGCCGCCCGCGAGCGCGCCCTGGCCGAGGCGCGGCGGCTCCCGGCCGAGGCGTCGCAGGAGACCGAGGACCCGGACGTGACCGCCGGGCAGGGCGAGGGCGTCGCGGTGACCGCCTCGCCGGATCCGGGCCCGGCCGACGATCTCGCCGCGCCGCCGGAACCGCCTCTCCCGCGCGATGCGGATGCCGCGGCCTCCGCGCCCGAGGCGCCGGCGCTTCTCGTGCGCGACCTCGACCCCCCGCCCGCGCGCCCCAACCCCGCATTCCCCGATCCCGCGCCGGATGCGCCGATCCCCCTGGTGATCGACATCGCGCCGCTCGAGGCCGGGCCGGCGGAGTGGAACGAGGCCCGCGCGCTCGAATCGGACCTGCCACCCTTCCTCCGCGACGGCCCGGACAGCCTGACCCCGTGGCTGGCGCGGGCGCGGCGGCTGCCCGCCCGGCCCCGCGCCGTGGCGGAGGCGGCGCTGCTGCGGGCGCTGTTCGGCCTCTGGCGCAGTCCGGACGGACGGTTGACGGCCAAGCACGTCGAGGCCACCCGCCCGGCGATCCTGCGCGCCGCCCCGGTCTTCGGCTGGCCGCGGGAGGATGCGGTGCTCGCCGCCCGCTTCGATGCGCGCGATGCGGCCATCGTCGCCCAGATCCTGCGCGACCTGATCCCGCCCGAACCCGGCGATCCGGCGGTGGTAGCGGTGCCGGTCTTTCCGCACGGGCGCCTGCCGCTCCAGGCGGGCGATGCCGTCGCCTTCCTCGAATCCGCGCCGCACGCCCTCAAGGCCTACGAGGCGATGCGGCGGCGGCTCCCCCCGCCCCGGCACCTCGCCCTCTACGCGCTGCTCGCCCCGCATGTCTGGGCGGTGGCGCATCGCCGCTGGGGCGTGGCGCTCGCGACCCTGGCGGGGCTGTGGCTCTCGTTCCTGCTCGCGGAGGCCGCGACGAAGGAGAGCGGGGGCCGGGCGATCGCCCTCGGAATCCTCGCGCTCCTTCTCTGGGCCGGCACCGCCGCCGCGACGGCGTTCCGGGCCGACCGCATCCAGATCGCGGCGGCCGCCCGCGCCGCGCGCCGGGCCGGGCGCAAGGGCGTCTACGCGCCCGCCGAGCGGGCGACGCGCCTGCGCAAGGCCGGCTCCCGCATGGGCGGCTGGGGCTGGCTGGTGCTGCTGTGGGGCGGCTCCATCGCCTTCATCGGCCCCTATTTCGGTCTGGCGGCCATGATCACCACCCTGCTCGGTCGATAGGGCGGTCCGCGCCGCGTCGGCTCGACCGCGTCGGCTTGACTTGTCCGCGGCGCCGGAGTCCCTGGCTGCCCGGCCGGAAGCCGGCCCCGCTCGGACCAAGGGAGGTTCGCCGACATGCTGACGACGACCGCGATCCGACTCGTCGCCGTGGGCGCGGTGCTGCTTCTCGGCGGCGGTGGCCGGGCGCAGACGCCTTCGACCGAGGCGGCACCGCTCCTGACGCCGCGGCCGGTCTTCGTGCCGGGCCTCTACGAGACCGAGAGCCGCAACAGCCGGTTTCAGGATCAGGGCGCGAAGGGCGAGGCCTGCCTGGCCTCCGCCGACTACGAGGCATTCCGCCGCGAGACGATGGCGCAGTACCAGTCGAACCCGCGCTTCCTCAATGCCTGTCGTCTGAGCGAGACCCGCGACCTGCCCGACGGCTTCGTCTTCGCCATGGATTGCAGGGAATCGAAGGTCGTCCTGACCTATCACTTCTCCAAGGACCACGTGACGGGCACCATCCAAACCCTCACCACCCGGCGCCCCGAATTCTCCTCCGAGATCCTGACCCTGATGCGCCGGCTCGGCGATTGCCCCGGCGGGGAGAAGCCGGGCAAGAAAACCTGATCCGGGCGGGACGGGAGGACGCGGCATGGCCGGCACGCCCTACGGCATCGCGGACGCGGAGCGCGACCTTCGCGCCGATCTCGGCCGCGCCCCGGCGGGGGCGGTCGCGGGCGCCTGGAGCGCCACCACGATGCAGGCGGGCCACGCGCAGATCTCGGGCGGCTACACCGACGCCGCGGGACGTTACCTGGATCCCGAGCCCCGCCGCGCCTTCGACGCCGTCGGCGCGGTGGTCGAGCGCCTCGCCGCGGCGGGCGGGCCCGCCTTCAACCGGGTCGAGATCCGCTGGGCGCCGGCGCGCTTTCCCCGGTCCCTGCTCGGGCAACCGGGCCGGGTCCTCGTGGAGACGGTGTTCGACCCCGGCATCGTTCCGCGGGGACCCGACGACCCGGCCTACGAGGCCGCCGCGACGGCCCGCCGCCGGTTCTGGGAGGGGCGCGGCCGGCTGGTCTCCGGCTGTGCCGCGGACGCCTCGAACGCCAACATGTACGGCCAGACGAAATGGTTCGGCCCCCATCGCCGCATCCTGCTTCTGCGCCCGGCCGGCGGGGCGGGGGAGGGGGTGGTGCTCGCCACCGACGGCCTGTCCACGCCCTGGGCCGGCATCCCCGACCCGGAGAACGGCGTCGCCTGCGAGGTCGCCCTGCGGCTGCCGGACGGGCCGGCGGAGGAGGCGGAGCGGGTGCGCCTCTGGGCCAACATCCTGATCTGCCTCGGCGACCGCGTCGCGGACGGCCATCGTGTGGCGCGGGACGTGGCCGAGCACGGGGCGATCCTGTTCTCCCGCCTCCCGGCCGAGTGCGCGCCGTTCGCGCAGGTGATCCTCGCCGGGGCGGCGGACGGCGCGGCGATCGCCGACCTGCCGTTCGGCTCCGTCCCACTCCTCGAAGCCGTCCCGGTGACTGCGGCCGAGGTGGCCGACGACGATCCCGACGAGGCCTGGGGGGCCGGCACGGCCCGCGCGGCCATCGCCCGGCGGGGCAGGCCGGAGCCGCTCTGACGCGGCCGTCGAAAGCGCCTGCCGCAGGAGTCTGCGGGAACCACGCACCCTCCGGCCTGGACCCACGGTGCGCGGCCTGTCCGCTCCCCCGATCTCGGGATTGAAGCCCCCTCGTACGGCTTCCGTTTGATCACTTCGGTTTCTCCCCCGTCATTGCGAGGCGAAGCCGTGGCAATCCAGGGCGCGACCTTTCCGGTTAGGGCGGCGCGCTGGATCGCTTCGGCTCCGCCTCGCGATGACGAATCAGGCAAGGCCCGAGGTGATCAGCCGGAAACCGTATCAGCCGTCCGCCACCTTGCGCTTGAGGAAGTCGCGCATCAGCCGCGCGATCTCGGCGTGGTGCGTTTCCAGCGCGAAATGCCCGGTGTCGAGGAAGTGGATCTCCGCCTCGGGCAGGTCGCGCCGGTAGGCCTCCGCGCCGGGCGGGATGAAGAACGGATCGTTCCGGCCCCAGACCGCGAGCAGCGGCGGTCGGTGCGCGCGGAAATAGGCCTGAAACGCGGGGTAGAGCGCCACGTTCGTGCGGTAGCTCAGGATCAGGTCGAGCTGGATCTCCTGCGCCTCTGGCCGGCGCATGAAGTGCTTGTCCAGCGTCAGACCGTCGGGTGAGACGAGGCCGGCGGGTGCGCCCTGCCGGTACTGGACGTCGATGGCCGCGTCGCTGAGCGCGGCGCGACAGGCCTCGCGGTTCGCCGGGCTCGGATCGCGCCAATAGGCCTGCCAGGGTTCCCATTCGCGGCTGAGACCCTCGAGGTAGGCGTTGCCGTTCTGGGTGACGATGGCGCTAATCCGTTCGGGATGGCGCATGGCCAGGCGAAGGCCGGTCGGGGCACCGTAATCGAAGATGTAGAGGGCGTAACGGCTCAGCCCCATCGCATCGACGAAACCCTCAACGACCTCCGCGAGGCGGTCGAAACTGTACGCGAACTGCGCCCGTGGCGGCGCGACGGTGTTGCCGAAGCCCGGCAGGTCGGGCGCGATGACCCGGTAGCGGTCCGCCAGCAGCGGGATCAGGTCGCGGAACATATGCGAGGCGGTCGGGAAGCCGTGCAGCAGGAGCAGCACGGGCGCGTCGCGGGGACCGGCCTCGCGATAGAACACCTCGACATCGCCGACCCGTTTGGTTGCGTAGCTCGTCGTCATCCGATGGATCTCCGGGGAAGCGGAGGAGCGCGGGGCGGGCGTGGCGGCCCTGGCCGGCGAGGCCGCGAGCGGCATCGCGGCGACGCCCACACCCAGAGCCGCGAGCACGTTGCGCCGATCCGGACCGTTCAGGGTCGCCGTCATGGCTGCTTCTCCTCCATGCCTTTCGATGGGCCGGAGGGTGGCCTTTCACGCGATCTGCAACAAGTCTCGGCGACTGCAATCTCAAATTTCAGGATCTGCAACGATGGACCGGCTCGATGCCATGGCCGTCTTCGTGACGGTCGTCGAGGCAGGCTCGCTCGCCGCGGCCGCGCGCAGGCTCGGACACTCGCCGGCCACCGTCACCCGCGCGGTCGCCATGCTGGAGGCCGGCCTGGGCGAGCGCCTGATGCATCGCTCGACCCGCTCCCTACGGCTAACCGAGCGCGGCGAGCGCCAAGTGATGGTGTACCGAAGCGTGCTGGCCGAACTCGCCGAGGCGGACGAAGCCGGCTCGGCGACGACGCGCATCACGGGGCGCATCGTCCTGACCGCGCCGGAGCTCTTCGGCCAGAAGGTGCTGATGCCGATCCTCGAAAGGTTCCTCGACGCGCATCCCGAGGTGAGCGCGCGCGTGCTCCTGCTCAACCGGGTCGTGAACCTCGTCGAGGAGGGGGTGGACGCCGCCATCCGGCTCGCGCCGCTGCCGGTTTCGAGCCTCGTGGCGGTCAGGCTCGGCGAGATGCGCCGACTGCTCTGCGCGGCGCCGAGCTATCTCGACCGAGCGGGTCGCCCGGCAACGCCCGGCGATCTCCAGCGGCATCGCTGCCTCGGGACGGACGACGGCGCCGCACGCGAGCTGTGGCCGTTCATCGACCCTCGACCGGGCCGTCACCGGCCCCTGTCGCAGACGATCCAGCCCCGCATCGCCCTGAACATCGCCGGCGCCGCCATCGATGCCGCCATCCGCGGAGGCGGCATCTGCCGCGTGATGGCCTACCAGGTCGCCGAGCACATCGAGGCCGGACGCCTCGTCCCGCTCCTGCGGGCGTTCGAGCCGGCGCCCTCCCCGGTGCACCTGGTCTTCCACCCGATCCCACGGCGGAACGTCGCCATGCGGGCCTTCATCGATCACGCGACGCCGAACCTGCGATCGGCCGTGGCCGACATCTCGCGGCGCATTCGGCCCTTCGCGGGTCCCGATTGAGTGTCCGATTCCGGGGGACTCGCCCTTGGCAGGCACTTGGCAGGCACTTGGCCGGTACTTGGCCGGTACTTGGCCGGTACTTGGCCGACGGCGCCGGGGTCGTGGGACACGCGGACGCGATTGCGCCGCCGGACGAGGCGTGCAGGACCGCCCGTGGGCCATATCTCCCGCCGAGTCCTTCCGCGGTTGCGCTCGCCCCGGCGGGCATGAGCGCCTAGAACGCTTCGCGATCGCCCGATCACGGGCGCGAGAGGAACGGACGGAATGGACATGCAGGCTCCGCCCGGACAGGCGGTGGCGCGTCTGGTGCCGCCGGTACCGGCGCCGCCGGAGCGGGAATTGCCGACGCTGCGCTTCATCGCGGCGATGCGGGTCAACGGCATCCTCTGCTGGCCGGCCTCCGCCTACGAGGCCCCCTTGCGCCGCCGCCGGCTGTTCGGGCGCACCCGCTTCACCGTCAGCGACCCGGACCTCGTGCGGCGCGTGCTGGTGGACAACGCCGCCCACTACGCCCGCACCCCGATCACCATCCGCCTGCTGCGGCCGATGCTCGGCGACGGCCTGCTCATCAGCGAGGGGACGGCGTGGCGCCACCAGCGGCGGACGCTCGCCCCCGCCTTCACCCCCCGGGCGGTGGAGACGCTGGTGCCCCACATCCTCTCGGCGAGCGACGAGGCGGTCGCCGCCCTCGACGGCGCGGCGGCGCGCGGGCCGGTCGATCTGTTCGCCGCGCTCCAGCGGCTTGCCCTGGAGATTGCCGGGCGCACCATGTTCTCCGTCGGCATGGCGGATCACGGCGAGCGCCTGCGCGGCTTCCTCGAAGCCTACGCCGCGCGGCTCGGGCGCCCGCACCTGACCGACCTGCTCGTGCCCCTGCGCTTCGCCACGCCCCTCGACCGGGCCCGCGCCCGCTTCCGCCGCGACTGGGTCGCCTTCCTCGATCGGGTCATCGCCGACCGCGACGAGGGCCAGGGCGGGCGGCATCAGGGCGAGGCCCGCGATCTGCTCGACCTCCTGCGCGCCGCCCGCGATCCGGAGACCGGCCGGGGCTTCTCGCACGAGGAGCTGCGCGATCAGGTCGCCACCATGATCCTGGCCGGTCACGAGACCACGGCGGTGACCCTGCTCTGGGCCTGCACCCTGCTCGCGCTCGCGCCGGAGGCGCAAGCGGCCGTCGCGGCGGAATCGACGCGTGCGGACAAGCCGTTCACCCGCGCGGTGATCGAGGAGACGATGCGGCTCTACCCGCCGGCCTTCGTGCTGGCCCGCCGCGCGCTTCGTCCGGACGTGCTCGCCGGCGAGAGCGTCCGGCCCGGCGACAGCGTGACGATCTCGCCCTGGCTGCTGCACCGTCATCGCCGGCTGTGGCGCGACCCCGACGCCTTCGATCCGAGCCGCTTCCTGCCCGGCGCGCCGCCCGTGCCCCGCTTCGCCTACCTGCCCTTCGGCGCCGGGCCGCGGGTCTGCATCGGCGCGGCCTTCGCGCTGACCGAGGCGACCCTCGCGCTGAGCCGGATCGTCGGGCATTTCCGGATCGAGCGGGCGGACGCCCGCCCGGTGTTGCCGGCGGCCGTGGTGACGACCCAGCCCGACCACGCCCCCGCCTTCCGGCTGACGCGGCGGGCGTGAGCGAACGGCGCGTCGTTCAGAAATCCACCGAGGCGGAGAGCAGCACCGTCCGCGGCGTTCCCTGGGCGAGGATGCCGCGCCCGGTCGTGGCCCAGTAGTTGTTGCCCGTCACGTTGACGACGTTCGCCCGGAGGGTCAGCGGCCTGTCCTGGAACAGGGTGGCATAGCGCAGGCCGAGATCGAGCGTCGCCCAGTCGGGGATCTTCTGGCTGTTGGCGAGATCGTAGTACTGCGCGGCGGTGTAGATCACCCGGCCCGTCAGGCTCAGGCCCGGCAGGAGGCTCGGCGGAAGGTCGTACTCCCCGTAGAGGTTGAGCTGCACCTCCGGCACGCCGATCGCGACCCGGCCGACATTGCGCGGATCCTGCGCCTGCACCTGCACTCCGTTGAGCAGGCTGACGCCGCCCAGCACCCGGATGCCCGGCACCGGCTCGCCGAAGACCGTCAGCTCGACGCCGCTGTTGCGCTGGCGCCCGTCGACCGAGAAGACCAGGGTGCGGGCATCGAGGAAGCCGAAGGGCTGCTCGATCTCGAAGGCGGCAAAGCCGAGGCCGACGGTGCCGAGGTCGAGCTTCGCGCCGACTTCCGTCTGCCGCGAGACCGCCGCCGGGAAGGCGGCGCTGGCGTTGACGGCATTCACGGGAGGCGCCGGCGAGGTCAGGCCCTCGACGTAGTTGGCGTAGAGCGAGAGCCGCTCCCACGGCTTCACCACGATGCCGACGCCCGGCGAGAAGGCGCCGCTCTCGCTCGTGCCGGTGCGGAAACCCGTGGCCGGGTTATAGGAATTCACGTCGAGGCTCTGCCAGCGCCCGCCGACGGTGACGAGCACCCGCTCGTCGAAGAGCGACATCGTGTCGGCGATGGCGAGGCTACGGTTGATCCGGCTCGACGTGCGCGGCGTCGCATTCGACAGTCCGAAGGTCGAGCGCGGCGCGACGGAGACCGGATCGTAGAGGGTCGACACGATGACCGGGCCGACATTCTGCGCCGTCGGCTGCGCCAGATCCTGCCAGAAGCCGACCGCGGCGAGACCGAAGCTGTGCCGGATCGGGCCGGTCTCGACGATGCCGCGCAGGCCCGCCTCGGCGGTCCGGTTGACGATGTGCATCGGCAGGTAGCTGATCGGGTCGCGGTAGTCGCCGCGCGTGTTGAAGATCGTCAGCACGCCGCCGAAATATTCCTGCCGGAAGTTCGAGCGCCCGTAGGCGCTGTAGAGGGTCAGGTCCGGCGTCAGATCGTACTCGACCCGGGTGGCCAGTTGCTGGTTGGCGCTGTCGCGATACTCCCACGGCTGCTGCTGGTTCAGGGTCAGGTCCGGCGCGCGGGGAATGCGCACGCCGGCGGCCACGTTGCGGTTGCGCAGCGGCGACCGGACGTCGAGTTCCTGGTAGCCGAGGTCGAGCGCGGCCCGCAGGCGCTCGCCGCGATAGTCGAGGGCGAGCGCGGCGGTGCCGAAATGGACGCTCTGGTTGTCGATCGGCGTGGCGCCGTTGTTGAACGCGCCGTTGAAGCGGAGGCCCCACTCCTTCGCCTCCCCGAAGCGGCGGCTGATATCGACCGCCTTGTAGACCTGCGCATCCGACGCGTAGCCGAGGGTGACGCGATTGAGCGGCTCGTCGAGGGCGCGCTTCGGGATCAGATTGATGACGCCGCCGATATTGCCGAAGGGCGGCACCCCCGAGAGCAGGGTCGAGGGGCCGCGCAGCACCTCGA
>NZ_BPRD01000105.1 GCF_022179745.1 Methylorubrum podarium | reverse complement strand
CGGCCTCGGCCTCGTCGCCCTGAGCGCGATCCCCCCCTTGCGCCGCGTGGTGATGCGCGAGGGCGTGCAGCCGCGCCTCGGAGCACCGAGCCTCATGCGCTGATTTTTTTTGAGACGTTTCGGGCCGAGCCTGGGGCGGGCACACGACCAAGTCCCGAAAAAACTATAAAAAATCGCCGTAGAGGTCGACCGTCTCGAAGCCGCGCGGGGCCAGCCGCTCGGCCAGCACGCGGCGGTGGCAGCGGGCCGGGTCGCGCTCGAAACAGAGCAGGCAGACCGGTTGCCGCGCGGCGAGCTCCGCCAGGGCGTCGAGGGCGAGGCCGCCGTCGGCGGTGTCGAGCACCTCCTCGCAATAGATCCGGCGCATCAGACCGGCATCGTGGGCGCGGGCCGCCTCGCGGCCGGATTTCGGCGTGCCGAGCCCGCGGAAATGCGCGTAGCCGAGCCCGGCTTCCGTGAGCCCCGCCTTCAGGGCGCCCTTGGAGAAGCCGCGCTTGCGCGAATTGGCCACCGCCCGCACGTCGGCGAGCACGGACACGTTCGCCTCCTTCAGCGCGGCGTGCAGGCGCTCCGGCGTCAGGCCTTCGTATCCGATGGTGAACAGAGTCTTGCGCATCGCGGGCTCAGGAAAAATTCAGGGTCGGCAAGGTTTTAGATGGCGGCGGCGCGGCCGCCGGACAGCCTCTCGGGGGCCTATGTGCCTGCGGCGCAACGCCTTCCGGAAATCCGCCGCAATGCCAGCAAAGTTCTGTTAACCCGATCAAGGGCATCGAATACCCATTGAAGTCGCACGCGAGAAGTGGCGGGCCGTCGATGTCGCTGGACACCGAAATTTCCTCGAAGCGCGCACCGGCTCCGCGCGGCTGGCTCAAGCGCGGGCTCGCCGCCCTGCTGCTGTCCGGACTCGCGGCCTGCGCCGCGCAGAACGACTTCTACCCCACCAAGGGCGACGCCAAGCCCCATCCCGGCGTGGCGCGGGCGAAGAGCCACCCGGTCCAGGGCATCGACATCTCGAAATGGCAGGGGCCGATCAACTGGGCCTCGGTCAAGGCGGCCGGCACGCAGTTCGCCTTCATCAAGGCGACGGAGGGCGGCGACCACGTTGACGAGCGCTTCCGCGAGAACTGGGACGGGGCGGGCCGGGCCGGCGTGCCGCGGGGGGCCTACCACTTCGTGTTCTGGTGCCGCTCGGCCGAGGACCAGATGGCGTGGTTCAAGCGCAACGTGCCGAACGATCCGACCGCCCTGCCCCCGGTGCTCGACGTGGAGTGGAACGGCCACTCGGCCAAGTGCCCGAAGAAGCTGCCCAAGCCTCAGGCGCTGGCGATGATCCGCACCATGCTCGACGAGATGGAGGCCTATACCGGCAAGCGGCCGATCATCTACACGGACATCACCTTCCACAAGGACGTGCTGGAAGACGAGCTGCCCGACTATCCCCACTGGGTCCGCTCCACGGCCGCGGAGCCCGAGCAGCGCTACGCCAACCGCAAGTGGATGCTGTGGCAGTTCACCTCGACGGGCCGCGTGCCCGGCGTGCGGGGCGACGTCGATCGCAACGCCTTCTACGGCAGCCCGACCGAGTGGGCCTCGTTCCTCGCCACCGATTGCGACCCGCGGGAGCATCGGCGCCTGTCGAGCCGGGGACTCTGCGCCGACAAGTAGGGTCAAACCGGTCGAAGCGCGGAGCCGAGGCCCGTCGCGGCGTCGGCTCATCCGGTCATGACATCCTATGTTGTGTTGCCCGTCTGCCCGGTTCGGGCGAGGCGTGCGGTTCGACGGGCCGTAGCCTGAATTTTTTCGTGTGCAACGCGATATCTGTCTACTTGTAGACAGACTGCGCGACAAACCTTGCGCTAGGAGCCGGCCCGGCGACCAGACGGACTTCGAGTTGTACATGCCTTCGGCCACAGAGCGCTGCTTCGAAGGCAACCTGCTCCTGAACTGCCTGAGCTCCGAGGATCGCGGCCTGCTCCTGCCCGACATGGAGCGGCTGGAGTACCAGCGCGGCGAGACGCTGTTCGCCGCCGGGCACGAGGTGGATTTCATCACCTTTCCCCTCGACCAGACCGTGGTCACCCTGCTGATCTCGATGATCGACGGGCGCAGCGCCGAGACCGCCACGATCGGCCGCGAGGGGGCGGTGGGGGGCGTGGTCAGCAATGGCGGCCTGCCCGCCTCGACCCATGCCCTGATCCAGATCGCCGGGCCGGTCCTGCGGATGGAGTCGGTGCGGCTCCAGGAGGTCAAGCGGCGCTCGGAATCCCTGCGCAACCTGTTCACCCGCTACTCCGACTGCCTGCTGGCGCAGGTGCTGCAATCGGTCGCCTGCAACGCCCTCCACCCGATCGAGGAGCGCTGCCTGCGCTGGCTCCTGACGCTGCAGGACCGCCTCGACAGCGACGTCCTGCCGATCACCCAGGAATCGCTCGCCGCGATGCTCGGCGTGCAGCGGACCTATCTCACCCGCATCCTGCGGATGCTGCAGCAGCAGGGACTGATCGAGGTCGGGCGCGGGCGCATCACCATCGTCAACCGGGCGGCGATCGAGGAGGTCGCCTGCGAGTGCCATGCCTGCGTCAAGCGCCATTACGAGACCGTGCTCGGCGCGGTCTACAGTCCGAGCGGGCGGCTGGTCGCGATCGAGCCGCCCGAATAGAGCATCGGCCCGAAAAATGGGTTCCGGCTGTCGGAAAACGACGACGCGAAGACAGGAATCGGATGCATCGCCCCGGGTCGAAATCCGAGGGCGACGCTCCCGGCCGTGCCCGGATCCGACCGGACACCTCGGATTTTCCTTCGGACGACACGACCTTTCCGGCAGACGACTTGTGCCCGACACATCACCGAGGCACCATCGCGGCCGTCCGGATGGCGGGCCGCCGCAGGCGGCTCCGGAAGAAGGGCGCCGCGATCATCCGGCTCGCTGGGAACAGTCTCGCTGGAAACAGTCTTTCCGGGTTCGTCCTTGCCGGGTCCCATGAGCCGACCGCCCGACGACGTCGCAAGCTCCGGTGAGGCCGGGCGGCTGGCCGCGCTGGCCCGCTACGACATCCTCGACACGCCCGCCGAGGCGGCGTTCGACGACGCCGTGACGCTGGCCGCGCAGCTCTGTGCCGCGCCGACCGCCCTCGTCAGCCTGCTGACCGACGACCGGCAATGGTTCAAGGCGCGGCTCGGTTTCGCGTCCCCCGAGACCGGGCTCGACCGCTCGATCTGCGTCCACGCGCTGGCCGGGCGCGACGTCCTGGTCATTCCTGACCTCGCCGCCGACCCGCGCACCCGCGCCAACCCGCTGGTGACCCGCGAACCGGGGATGCGCTTCTATGCCGGCGCCCCCCTGGTGACCCCGGAGAGGGTCGCGATCGGCACCCTGTGCGTGCTCGATACCCGTCCCCGGCCCGAGGGCTTAAGCGACGCGCAGCGGGCGGGCCTCAAGGCGCTCGCCCGCACGGTGATGACGCAGCTCGAGCTGCGCCGGGGCATCGCGGCGCGCAGGATCGAGGCCGCGGCCCTGGCCGACAGCGAACTGCGCCTGCGGCTCGCGATCGAGGCGGCCGGGACCGGCATCTTCGACTACGACCTCGTGACGGGGATCCTCTCCTGGGACGGCCGCACCCGCGCCCTGTTCGGGGTCGGGCCGGACGAGGCCGTGAGCTACGCCGGCACCTTCCTGGCCCGCCTCCATCCCGACGACCGGGACCGCACCGATGCCGCCGTGCAGGCGGCCCTCGACCCCGCCGGGTCCGGCCTGTTCGACGCCACCTACCGCACGGTCGCGGGCGATCGCGCTGGCAATGGCGCGGGTGAGGTGATCGCCTGGGTCGCGGCCCGCGGCACCCTCGTCGTCGAGAGGGACGGTGCGACGAGCCGGGCGCGGCGCCTCGTCGGCACCGTGCGCGACGTGACCGCCGAGCGCACGGCGCAGGCCGCCATCGCCGCGACGGAGGAGCGCTACCGCCTCGTCACCCGCGCCACCAACGACGCGATCTGGGACTGGGACCTCGTCGCCGACCACGTGCTGTGGAACGAGGCCCTGCAGGCCGCCTACGGTTGGGCGCCGGAGGCGGTCGAGCCGACCGGCCGGTGGTGGCTCGACCGCGTCCACCCCGAGGACCGCGCCGGCGTCGAGGCGGAGATCCGCCGCATCATCGCCGGCGACGGGCGCGACTGGCAGCACGAGTACCGCTTCCGCCGCGCCGACGGCTCCTACGCCGACGTGCTCGACCGCGGTTCGATGGTGCGCGCGCCCGGCGGCAGGCCGCTGCGCATGATCGGCGCCATGCTGGACCTGACCGAGCGCAACCGCGTCGCCGCCCAGCTCCGGGCGGTGGTCGAGGGCGCCAATGTCGGCATCGTGCAGATCGAACCGCGCACCATGGTCGCGCTCGAGGCCAATCCCAAGCTCTGCGCGATCTGGGGGGCGGAGGAATCCGACATCGTCGGGCATTCCGTCGTCAAGTGGACGCCGGAGGCGGATGCGGCGGAGCGCGACCAGCTGCACCGCCGCCTCGCCGCGGGCGAGATCGTGCGCGAGACGCTGGAGAAGCGCTTCCGCCGCAAGGACGGGCGCCTGATCTGGTGCCGGGTCAACCTCGTCTCGCAGGTGCGCGGCGAGGCGATCCAGGCCACGGCGATGATCGAGGACATCTCCGCGGAGAAGGCGGCCGAGGCGCGCCAGACGGCGCTGATCGAGCTCGGCGACGGGTTGCGCGACGCCGCCGGCCCCGCGGAGATCGGCGGGATCGCGGCGGGGATCCTCGGGCGCACCCTCGGCCTCACGGCCGCGGGCTGCGCGGCCATCGATGCCGCCGGCGTCGCGATCGGGGGGACGGAGCCGGCGTCGTTTCCGGCCAGCCTCGCCCGGCTGCGCCGCGGCGAGATCCTCGCCGTGCCCGACCTCGCCGGCGATCCGGGCCTCGCGCCGGATGCGGATGGCTACGCCGCCATCGGCGCCCGCGCCCTGCTCGGCGTGCCGCTGATGCGGCGGGGCGAGCCCGTCGGCCTCGTCTACGCCCACGCCCCCGAATCCCGGGCCTGGGAGCCGGGCGAGGTCGATTTCGTCCGCGAGGTGGCCGGGCGGGTCTCCGTGGCCCTCGCCCGCATCCAGGCCGAGGAGCAGCAGCGCTTCCTCAACCGCGAGCTGAGCCATCGCCTGAAGAACACCCTGACCATGGCCCAGGCCATCGCCTCGCAGACCCTGCGCAACGTCACCGACATCGCCTCGGTGAAGGAGGCGCTGGTGGCCCGGCTCGTGGCCCTCGGCAAGGCGCACGACATCCTGCTCTCGGGGGAGGGCGAGGGGGCGGCGCTGGAGGCGGTGATCGCCCCGAAGGTGATCGGCGCGCAGCATCTCGACGCGGCCACCCGCGGGCGCAAGCTCGACTACTTCGTGCTGTTCTCCTCGGCCACGACCTTCATCGGCAATCCCGGTCAGGGCTCGTACGTGGCCGCCAACGGCTTCATGGAGGGGCTCGCCCGCCAGCGCCGCCGCCTCGGCCTGCCGGCGCTCGCGGTCGCCTGGGGCGCCATCGGCGATGTCGGCGTGCTCGCCCGCAACAAGGCGGTGATGGAGACGCTGTCCTCCCGCGTCGGCGTCACCCCGATGGAGGCCCGCCTCTGCCTCGACCTGATGGCCGAGGCGCTGGAGGGCCAGACGGGCGCGAGCGACGCGGGCGTGATCGCGATCGCCGCGATGCACTGGGGCAAGGCGCGCGAGCGCCTCGCCACCCTGCGCTCGCCGAGCTACGCCAGCCTCGGCGGCGACCAGCAGGCGGAATCCGGCAGCGTGGCCGCCATCAATATCGGCGTGCTGCTGCGGTCCCAGGACATCGACACGGTGCGAAAAGTCGTCTCCGACGCCATCGTCGAGGACATCGCCCGCATCCTGCGCCTGCCGAAGGACGACATCAGCCGCGTGCGCCAGCTCTCCGAGATCGGCCTCGATTCGCTGATGGGCGTCGAGCTCGGGGCGAGCCTGCAGGAGCGCTTCGCCCTCGACGCGCCGCCGGCCGGCATCTCCTCGGGGCTCACCGTCAACGAGCTGACCGAGACCCTGATCCAGGCGGTGGCGACGCCGGTGGACGAGGCCGCGGGCGTCACCCTGAGCCTCGCGACCAAGCATGTCGGCGACCTCGACGCCGCCACGCTCACGCCGTTCAACGAACTCGTCGAGAAGAACGTCTCGGACATCAAAGAGATCTTGCAATGACCCAGCCGTCACGCCCGCAGGACGGCCGGGCCGCGCTCGCGAGCTTCGTCACCAACCGGCTCGGCCGCGCCAACGCGCGGCCCAGCCCCGCTCCCGCCGAGACCAGGGCGCCCGTCGCCAACGAATCGGCCCAGGATTTCGAGAAGCTGACCGGCTACCGCGAGCTGCGCCTGCAGCGCTCGGCCGCCGACCTGATCGGCCTCGGCAACCCGTTCTTCCGGGTGCACGAGACCCGCGCCGGCGCGCAGACCCGCATCGAGGGCCAAGCCTACTCCAATTACTCGTCCTACGATTACCTCGGCCTCAACGGGCACCCGGCGGTGAGCGGGGCGGCGCGCAAGGCGATCGAGGCGTTCGGCACCTCGGCCTCGGCCAGCCGCATCGTCGCAGGCGAGCGGCCCAGCCATCTCAAGCTGGAGCGGGCGCTCGCCGCCCATTACGGCACGGATGCCTGCGTGATCATGGTGAGCGGCCACGCCACCAACGTCACCGCCATCGGCGCCATGCTGGAAGCGCCGGACGTGATCTTCCACGACGCGCTGATCCACAACAGCGTGGTGACGGGCGCGCAGCTCTCCGGGGCGCAGCGCCGCTCCTTCGCCCACAACGACCCGGCCGCCCTCGAAAAGCTCCTGGAGGCGACCCGCCACGAGCACCGCCGCGCGCTGATCGTGATCGAGGGCCTCTACAGCATGGACGGCGACGCGCCGGACCTGGCCGCCTTCGTCGAACTGAAGCGCCGCTACGAGTGCTGGCTGATGGTGGACGACGCCCACGGCCTCGGCGTGCTGGGCCGCACCGGCGCCGGCCTGCACGAGCATTGCGGGGTCGATGCCGCCGACGTCGATATCTGGATGGGCACGCTGTCGAAGACGCTGTCCTCCTGCGGCGGCTATATCTGCGGTCCCTCGGCGCTGATCGAGTACCTGAAATGCACCGCGGGCGGCTTCGTCTACAGCGTCGGCATGTCGCCGCCCCTCGCCGCCGCGGCCGAGGCCGCCCTCTCGGTGATGCAGGCCGAGCCGGAGCGGGTGGAGCGCCTGCGCCGCAACGGCCACCAGTTCCTGGCGCTCGCCAAGAAGCACGGGCTGAACACCGGTTCGAGCCTGGGTCTCGCGGTGATCCCGATCATCATCGGCGATTCGCTGAAGGCCGTGACGCTCTCCGACCGTCTGTTCAAGCGCGGCATCAACGTCCAGCCGATCATCCACCCGGCGGTGCCGGAGCGCTCCTCGCGCCTGCGCTTCTTCATGACCTCCGAGCACACGCCGGAGCAGATCGCGCAGACGGTGGCCACGGTGGCGGAGGAGCTGTCCGCGCTGGAGACCGGCGCGACGCTGATCGAGCAGCTGATGGCGCGCCGGGGGGCGTAAGACGCCCGCGGATCCCGATCTTCTCCTCCTGAGGTGCCGGCGCGAAGCGGCGGCCTCAGGATGAGGTTGAGACTAGGATCGCTCGCGGTCTCACCGTCCAGCCAGCCAGATCACGTGCCGCGCCCCGCGCTTGCCGCGCGCCCGCGTCGCCACTTCCTCGACCGAAAACCCTGCCTGCCCGAGCCGCCGGGTGAAGGCCGCGTCGGGATGGGCCGACCACACCGCCAGCACGCCGCGGGGGCGAAGCGCCGCGCGGGCCGCACCGAGCCCGGCGGCGTCGTAGAGGCGATCGTTGGCGCCGCGGGTGAGGCCGTCGGGGCCGTTGTCCACGTCGAGCAGGATCGCGTCGTAAGCGCCCGGTCGCTCGCGGATCACCGCGGCCACATCCGCCTCGCGGATCGTCACCCGCGGATCATCGAGGCTGGGGCCGGTCAGCGCCGCCATCGGCCCGCGCGCCCAGGCGAGCACCGCCGGAACGATCTCGGCGACCGTCACCCGCGCCGCCTCCGGCAGAAATCGCAGCGCCGCGCGCAGGGTAAAGCCCATGCCGTAGCCGCCGATCAGCACCTGCGGCGCCCTCGCGCCCGCGATCCGCTCGGCGGCGAGCCGCGCCAGGGCCTCCTCCGAGCCGCTGAGGCGGCTGTTCATGAGTTCGTTGCGGTCGAGCTGGATCGAGTATTCGGTCCCGCGGCGCATCAGGCGCAGGCTGCCCGCCTCACCGGGAATCGCGGCGGTGTCGAGGTGCTCCCAGGGGATCATGGGCGATCACGGTCTCTCCTCCCCCTTGCGGGGAGGAGTTGGAGGTGGGGGTGGCTCAGGAGGGAACGTTGCGGTGCCGCCTGCACGACCCCCACCCTCGGTCCCTCCCCGCAAGGGGGAGGGAAGACGCCGTGCGCTACATCCCGAACTGCACCTGACGGCTGTTGCCCTTCTTCAGGTTGCGGAAGCGGGCCATCGCCCAGAGCGGGAAGAACTTCGGGTAGCCGTGGTAGCGCAGGTAGAACACCCGCGGGAAGCCCGTGGCGGTGTAGCGCTCCTCGCTCCACAGCCCGTCCTGCCCTTGCGTGCGCACGAGGTAGTTGACGCCGCGGGCGACCGCCGGGTCGTCCACCTCGCCCGCCGCCATGAGGGCGAGCAGCGCCCAGGCCGTCTGCGAGGCGGTGGAGTAGCCCGGCTCGAATTCGGGGTTGAGCTTGTAGGAGGAGGCGTCCTCGCCCCAGCCGCCATCCGGGTTCTGGATGCGGATGAGCCACGCCACCGCCTTCCGGATCTCCGGCGATTGCGGATCGACACCCGCCGCGTTCAGCGCGCAGAGCACCGACCACGTGCCGTAGATGAAGTTCATGCCCCAGCGGCCGTACCAGCTCCCGTCCTTCTCCTGGTCGTTGAGCAGGTAGGTCACGCCGCGGTCGAGCGCCCGGCTGGTCTCGCGGGTCTCGCCGAGCTGGGACAGCATCGAGACGACGCGGGCGGTCACGTCCGCGGTCGGCGGATCGAGCAGCGCGCCGTGATCCGAGAACGGGATGTGGTTGAGGTAGTGGTGGTTGTTGTCGGCGTCGAACGCCGCCCAGCCGCCATCGGCGCTCTGCAGACCCTCGACCCATTCGCGGGCGCGGGCGATCGAGGCCGAGTAGTCCGGCATGCCGCTGACCAGACCGTGCTGACGTTGCGCCCGGTCCATCGCCATCACGACGACGGCGGTGTCGTCGAGGTCGGGATAGTGCGGGTTGGCGTACTGGAAGGCCCAGCCGCCGGGGCGCACGTTCGGCTTGGTCTCGGCCCAGTCGCCCTTGATGTCGAGGATCTGCAGGGGCTTGAGCCAGTCGAGGCCGGCGCGGGCATTGGCCTCGGCCTGGGCGCCGCCGGCCTCCAGCATGGCGTGGCTGTTCAGCGCCGTGTCCCAGACCGGCGAGAGGCAGGGCTGGACATAGGCCTCGTCCTCCTTCTCGGCGACGAGCTTCTCGATGGCCTCCAGCGCGATCTTCACCTGCGGGTGGTCGGGCGGATAGCCCAGCACCTCGTACATCAGCACCGAGTTGACCATCGACGGGAAGATGGCGCCGAGCCCGTCCTCGCCGTTCAGGCGCTCGGAGACCCAGGCCACCGCCTTATCGATGGCGCGCTGGCGCGGCACCTTCGGGAAGCGGTCCTGCGTCTTCTGCAGCACGCGGTCGATGGCGCCGAAGATCGGCGTCCACGGCCAGGTGGCGTGGGGCGAGCCCGGCCAGGTCCGCACCGAATCGGGCGGGGTCACGAACAGTTCGGCCACGCCGACGCCGCGCGGGTTCTTCGCCCGCGGCTTCTTGGCCTGGATCACGAACAGCGGCACCATGGTGCAGCGGGCCCAGTAGGACACCTTGTCGAGGTGGAACGGGAACCACTTCGGCAGGTGCATCACCTCCACCGGCATCACCGGCACCGCCGTCCACGGCACCTCGCCGTAGAGGGCGAGCAGGATGCGGGTGAAGACGTTGGCGTTGGCCGCACCGCCGCGCTGGAGGATCGCCTTGCGCACGGCGCGCATGTGCGGCGCCTCGATGTCGTCGCCGATCATCTTGAGGGCGAAATACGCTTTCACCGACGCGCTCATGTCGAACGGGCCGTCATGGACGAGCGCCCAGCCGCCATGCACCTTCGACTGCGTGCGGCGCAGGTAGTTGCCGATCTTGGCTTCCAGCCCCGGCCGCGGCTCGGTCCCGCGGAACTGGTGGAACAGGATGTACTCGGAGGGGATCGTCGCATCCGCCTCGAGCTCGAAGCAGATGTGGCCGTCCGCCTGCGTCATCTCGGTGAGCGCGCGGGCGGC
>NZ_BPRD01000104.1 GCF_022179745.1 Methylorubrum podarium | reverse complement strand
CCGGATTCATGCTGGCCCGCTGCAAGGGCCAGCATGAATCCGGCGGTCGCCAGGGGGTCCAGCGGAAACTCGCGCAGGATGAAGCGCACCTTCCCCGTGTCGATGTAGCGCCGCTTCAGCTCCGGGTACGTCTCTCGGTGAAATGCCGCACAATGGCCGCATGTCAGGGACGCGTATTCGACAATCGTCACCCTGGCGTCCGGCGACCCGAGCACGACATCCCCGAGCGGCCCCGCCTCGGCGAGTTCCCGGGCCGATACGTTTTGTGCAAGGGCCGGCTTCACGGTTGCCGAGGCCGAGGCTATCAACAGCAGCCGAAGTGCTCCGCGTCGGTTCATCGCAATTCGCTTCCTCGGCAGATGCTTGGATGCGGCTCGCCCGGTCTGCGGAATGGGGCCTGGCGGGCGCTGGGATGCATGACGGTCAGCACGAAGCCCTGTCGCATTCGCGGATGTTCGCGATGGCCCGCTGCAGCGCTTCGACGCCCACCGCGCCCGCGATGATGCCGTCGTTGAGGACGAACGCCGGGGTCCCCGTTATGCCGAGCTGGTCGGCCAGGGCGGCATTCTCCCGGAGCACGGTCGCGACCGCCTCGTCCTGCATGTCCTTCCGCAGCTTCCCGGGATCGAGCCCGAAGTCCTTGGCGACCGCGAGGGCGCGTTCCCCATCGGCGCGGCCTCGCGTTTCCATCAGCTTGTCATGGAACTCTCGGAGCTTGCCTGCGGGCAGTCCCCGCTTCGCGGCGATTGCGACGCGGCTGGCGTCGGTCGAGGCCGCCCCGAGAACCGGGAACTCCTTGAGGACCACCCGCAGCTTCGGATCGCTCTTGACCAGGGCGTCCACATCGCTTCTCGCCTTTCGACAGTACGGGCAATTGTAATCGAAAAACTCCACGAGCGTGACGTCGCCGGCCGGATTGCCGATAACGTAATCGTTTGCGGAGTTGACCAGCTTACCGCGCGCTTCGCGCAGTGCGACAGCTTGTGTCGCCTTCTGCGCCTCCTGCTGGCGGCGCTCAAGCTCGGTCAAGGCCTCCTGAACCACGTCCGGGTTCTTCAGCAGATACTCCCTGATGACCGCTTCGATGGCCGGCCGCTGCTCCGCGCTCAGGATGCCGGACTGACCCTGAGCGACGGCCGGAGCGGAGGCGAGCAACCCGATGAGGGCGAGGCGAAACGGGATCATGAGTGCCGAATGGCTCCTTCCGACCGGCCCCGACCGAGGGGCTTGCGGTACCGATCATCTCATCATATTGCCATGTGCTGATATGTCTGGCAAGCGCCTGGCTCGGGCGGCGCGCCGGCACACCCCGGCCGCGCGATCCTGGGGTGTCAGGCCGTCCTATGCGGAGATCCCGAAACGCGATGTCACGTTCAACGACGGCGACGGTGATACCGCAGGGGCGGCGCCGTTCACGCGGACGGAAGCACCGGAGCCATGGAGCGGTACCCTCGCGCCCGACCAGCGGCTCGCCTGCGTGACGAGGCTCTGCCGCACCTGAAGTTTGGAGACGGCCTCTCATGACCCCATCGGCCCGCCCGGCGCGGATCGGCATTCTGACGGTCTCGGACCGTGCGAGCTCAGGCGGCTACGCGGACGCGAGCGGGCCGGCCATGCATGCCGTCCTGGCGGAAATCCTCGCCTCTCCCTGGGAGGCGGTCGCGCGCACCGTGCCGGACGGCGTCGAGAGCGTGCGTGACGCCCTGATCCGGCTCGTGGACGACGCGCACTGTGACCTGGTCCTGACCACCGGCGGGACGGGGCCGGCGCCCCGCGACCTCACCCCCGAGGGTACCGAGGCCGCCTGCGACAGGATGATGCCCGGCTTCGGCGAACTGATGCGGCGGCGCGGCCTGGATCAGGTGCCGACCGCCATCCTGTCGCGGCAGACGGCGGGCCTGCGCGGCAAGGCGCTGATCGTGAACTGTCCCGGGCGTCCCTCGTCCATCCGCGTCAGCCTGCTCGCCGTATTCCCGGCCATCCCGTATTGCCTGGACCTGATCGGGGCAGCGCGTATCGAGACGGATCCGGCCGTGGTGCAGGCGTTCCGGCCGACTTAACCCGCCGGAGACCGCCCGGTCTGCCACGGTTCTCCCCTCTCCTTGCGATGGCGGCATCGATGGCGCAGAGGGCATTGAGGGACTGCCCACCGAGCAAGGCCCGGTGGCCTGTCGCGACGCGTGAGAACGGGTACGCGTACCGGATGACCGCCGTCGCGGGCTCCAGGCCGATCAGGTCCCGCCGCCGCAAGCGTCCCAGGCGGGCTCGCGCATGATCCTCGGCGACGCCCACCGTGGCGGCGATGGCGCCAGGGTGGACGTCCCCGTGCCGCGTAGAGGCGGCGGACGGCGCGCCAGAGCCGATCCTCATCGGCCTCCAGCGGACGCGCTTACGCCTCGATCAAGCTGGACCGCGCAGCCGTCGCCGGGCGAGCGCGGCCCGCGCGCCAGGCGAGACAGCGGCCGACCATTCCGGGCGGAGCACGCCCGGCCTGATCTCGACGGCAGAACGCTGCGGTCTCGCCTGCAGGTCGGAAGACATCCCCCTGCGGATCCTGGGCATCCCGGTTAACCGGCGCAGCAGGACAATTTCCTGACGTCCCTGTCGAAGGTCTGGGCCGCGAGCTTGAGACCCTCGACGGTGGTCAGGTATGGGAAGATCGTCTCCGCGAGCGCGTCGATGGTCAGCCCGCCGCGGATGGCCATCGCCGCCGTCTGGATGCTGTCCGCGCCCTCGGGGGCCAGGATATGCGCTCCCAACAGCTGCCGGGTCGCGCGATCCGCCACGAGCTTGATCAGCCCGCGCGTGTCGCGCGCCGCGAGCGCGCGGGGCACGTTGTCGAGCGTGAGCACCGAGGTGCGCACGTCGTACCCGGCCGCCCGGGCCTGCACCTCGGTGAGGCCGACGCTTCCGACCTGAGGGTCGGTGAACACCACGGCCGGCATCGCCCTGTTGTCGTAGCGCAGGCTGTCGCCGTTGAGGGCGTTCTTGGCGGCCAGTTTCGCGCCGTAGGCCGCCATGTAGACGAACTGGTCCTTCCCGGTGACGTCGCCGGCAGCGTAGATGCCCGGCTTCGAGGTGCGCATGCGGTCGTCGACCACGATGGCGCCCGTCGGCGTCTGGGCGACACCCGCGTCGGCGAGACCGAGGTCCTCGGTATTCGCGGTGCGCCCGGTCGCCGCCAGGATCCGCTCGGCCGTGACGGTCTCCCGGCGGCCGTCCCGCCAGAACGTAAGGCTCACGCCACCCTCCGTCCTGTCCACGGCCTCGTAGGACAGGCCGCCCAGAACGGCGATGCCTTCGCCGGCCAGATAGCCGGCGAGGGCCTCCCCGATCTCCGGCTCCGCCGCGGGCAGGAGCCGGCTGCGGCAGACGAGCGTCACGGCGACCCCGACCCGCGCGAAGGTCTGCGCAAGCTCCGCGCCGATGTAGCCGCCGCCGAGGACGATCATCGAGCGCGGAAGTTCGGTGAGGGCAAGCGCCGCGGTGCTGTCGAGGGGCGAGGCGTCGGCAAGGCCGGGAATGTTCGGCATGGCCGGGCGCGTGCCCGTGGCGATGAGGATGCGATTCGCCGCGAAATGCCGGCCCCCTGCCTCGACCCCGCCGGCGACGAGGCGCGCGCGACCCTCGTGGTAGGACACGTTGTTGTAGGCCGGCAGGAGGTCCGCGTACTTCGCCTGGCGCAGGCCCTGCACCAGGGCGTCCTTCTGGGCGACCTGGGCGCGCCAGTCGGTCACCCGAGCCTGGGCCTGGATGCCCGCGAACCGGCCGCCCGCGGTGTTGGCATGGTGCACGGTCTCCGCGGCCCGGATCAGGGCCTTCGAGGGGACGCAGCCCACGTTCACGCAGCTGCCGCCCAACGTGCCGTGCCCGATGAGGGCGACCTGTGCGCCCTGCTCGGCGGCCGTGATCGCGGCCGAGAACCCGGCCGAACCGGCGCCGACGACGACGAGGTCGTAGGGGCCGCTGCCGTTGTTCCCGCGCGGGGTGCTGCAGCAATCGCTCATGATCTCAGCTTCCGTGTGTGTTCGTCCGCGCCGCGGCACTCGGATGCCGCCGGACGCGTGGAGGTGTTGAACCGATCGGGCTTGATCCCGGCTGAGCTGCCCAGGACGAGGATTGGCGGGACCGGGACACCGTCGGCCCCGGTGGCCCCGGCCGCGAGACCGCCCGATCCTGGGACGGCCACCGGGATGGGCGTCGCGCGCCAGGGCGCGGCCGGGCAGGCGCCGGCTCGAAGGAGATGGCGGTCGCCAGAATGATGTCCCGGGCCTCGTCAGCGCGCCTGAGCGGGGCTGCCGGTGATGTCGGCGGCCGCGTTCCTCACCTCCTTCACGGAGGACGGGTACCCGGCGTTGGTGGCCGCCCCGGACAGGGCCTCGGCCGTGACCTTGTCGTCGTCGAAGGTCACGGTGGCCGTGGCCGTGCCGCCACGTTCGACGACCGTGACCTGGGTCACCCCGTCGAGGCGCGACAACGTCTTCTTGACGATGGGCGCGCAGGTGACGCAGCTCACGTTCTGGACGTCGAGAATGGCCGTGCGCGGGGCGGCGAAGGCGCCACCGGCCGGCGCCAGGACCGATCCGGCGATGAGGGCGCGAAGCAAGATCTTCATAGTGATCTCCTGGGTAAGGACGGTGAGGGTCAGACGAACAGGGGGGCGGTGTAGGGGAAGGTCACGGCCGCCAGGACGAGTGCGGCGGCAATCCACAGCCCGATCCTGGCGAGACGGCCCGAGCCGGGCCGCGCGCACGCGCCGGCATCCGCGCAGGCCGCCGGCCGGCGGTAGGCCCGCCAGAACCCGAAGCCAAGGAACGCCACCGCCGCGGCGATGAAGACGGGCTGGTAGCGCGCGAGCGCGGTCAGGTTGCCGATCCAGGCCCCGCTGACGCCGAGGCTGAAGAGTGCGAGGGGCAGGATGCAGCAGGAGGAGGCTCCGAGCGCGGCGAGGATGCCGCCGACGGCAGCGATCCTCTGCCCGTCCCCTTCGGCCTCGCTGCGCGGTGCGACCGTGCTCTCGCATGGAGCCGTGCCAACCAACTTGTCCATGTGGGATCCTTTCGATGTCCGGATTGTGCAACCTGTAGCGACTACAGGTGCAAGCGCTGATTTGGGCCGTTCACGTGTTCCTCGCTCCGGCCTCGGGACGGCTCTGCGGGCTGCCCCGGTGGGATCGGGTCCAGGATGAGGGATCGGCCCGTCCGGCCCGGTCACCACGCGACGGTAGAAGCAGCTGGAGCGGCCGGTGTGACAGGACCCTGCTCGACCGGCCAGGCGAACCCTCAGCCAGATCGCGTCCTGGCCGCAGTCCACCCGGATCTCCTGGACGTGTTGGACCTGCCCGCTCGTCGCGCCCCTGTGCCAGAGGCGCTGCCGGGACCGGCTCCAGAACCACGCCTCACCGGTCTCGATGCTCCTGTGGAGCGCGGCGGCCTTCATCCAGGCCAGCATCAGGACGGCGCCGGAGCCCGCGTCGGTGGCAACGGCCGGAAGCAGCCCGGCGCCGCCGAAGCGTGGCAATAGCGCGGCGCATTCCTCGCGGGCGATGGTCTCGCCAGAGTGGAACATGCGTCGCCCTCGGTCTTGCCCGTGCCGGGTCGCCGCCGGCGGACCTGCGGCCCCGTCCACGACCCGGCGAAGACCCGAGAGTCGCTCACCGGTTGCCGCCCTCGGGCCGGTGACGCCCGATCCCGTTCGAGCGGGCGAGGGCGAACCAGACGGCGCCGTCCGGATCGACTGCGATCCCGTTCGGTGCCTTGAGGCCGCCCAGACCGATCTCGCTGAGCCGTCCGCCCGGGGACAGACGGCTGAGCCGTCCGCCACAATGCTGCGTCACCCACAGCGCGTCGCTGCTGGCCGCGATGCCGCAGGGAGACCTCGTGCCCGTACAACGGGCAGGGTGGCCGTCCTCGGAAACGGAACCAGGCGCGCACGATGCGAGCGTAAACTCGGTCACGCTGCCGTCTGTCGTGATCCGACCGATGGCATCCGCCGCAGCCTCGGTGAACCACAGGGCGCCGTCCGGACCGGAAACGATATTTTGCGGGGCGCTATCTGGGGTCGGCAGCGGGAACTCCGCAACCTGGCCGGCCGGTGTGATCCGGCCGACCGTGTTGCTGTTGAAGCCCGTGAACCAGAGATTGCCGTCGGGCCCGAGCGTGATGCCGTAAGGCGTCAGGGTCTTGGCGAGGCTGAACTCGCTCATCCTCCCCTCGGCCGTGATGCGGCCGATCCGGTTCGTGCCCGACAGCGTGAACCACAGGGCACCGTCGGGCCCCGTCGTGAGGCCGAACGGGTAGCTCTCGGGCGTCGGGACCGGATATTCCGTGATCACGCCCGCAGGCGTGATGCGCCCGATCTTGTTGCCGCGGTTCTGCGTGAACCACAGGGCGCCGTCCGGACCGGCCACGATCGCCTGTGGGCGGCTGTCTTGGGTCGGGATGGGGTATTCGGTCAGTTCGCCGTCGGGAGCGAGCCGCCCGATCCTGTTGCCCTGCTTCTCCGTGAACCAGATGGTGCCACCGGGTCCGACGGCCACGCTTTCCGGGTAGCTGTCGGGGATCGGGAGCGCGAAGAGCCCCACGTCGCCGGCGTGCGCCGGGCCGGTCAGGGCCAGGACGACCGGAAGGCTCCCGAGGCGCAGCGGCCGGAGGCGGAAGCGCGAGATTTCGTCGATCACACTCCGGGCATGCCTGCGCAAGGCCTGGGGGACGCGGGCAATCAAGGAGAATTTCAACACGGCTTTCCCTCCCACCTTGGAGGGGCTAGCATCTGTAGCGACTACAGGTTCAAGGAGATTTGCATGGGCATCGTTCCTGCGTCGCGCGGACGCGCTGCCCTGACCATCGGGGCGCTTTCTGAGGGAACCGGCGTCAACATCGAGACGATCCGGTATTACGAGAAGGTCAAGCTCCTGCCGGCACCGCCCCGGACGGCCGGGAACCAGCGGATCTACGATCGAGCTCACCGGCAGAGGTTGACCTTCATCCGCCGGGCCCGCGAGCTCGGGTTCAGCGTCGAGGACATCCGGGCGCTGCTGACGCTCGTCGACCGCCACGCGGTCACCTGCGGGGAAGTCCAGGGCGTCGCCGACCGCCAACTGATCGCGGTGCGGGCGAAGATCGCCGACCTCCGGCGGATGGAGCGCGTCCTGAAGGACATGACCGCGGCCTGTATCGGCGGCCTCGTACCCGACTGTCCGATCATGGAGACGCTGTTCCAGGACGAGGACTCGTGACGCCTGCATCCGCCGGCCGTATGCTTCGGGCACGCGGCCGGCGGCTTCCCGCCGCCTCAGGTGGCCGACGGCCTGCTCCACACGTGACCGCCAGCAGCGAGCGCGCTCAAACCGGCACCCTCCGAGGCCGGCCGATAGGTTCGCGGGCAGACGCCGCCGAGCCTGTTCGACAATCCAGACCGAACTTCGCATTCACCTCTGGCCGATACGGAACCGAAGAAACTTCCGGCCCGGCGGAAACCTGAAGCTGCTCCAGGTTTGTTGACCATCGTGCGTGCGGCCATCGGCCCATCTTCTGTCGCCGGTCGGGTCAGACGCGGGCTCGTCCGAGGCACCAAGCCGAGCCGGGGCCCGCTTGCGCCTGTCTGGCTGCCGACCTGTTCGGGGAGGTTCCATGCTGTCCGCTCGCGGCCCTTCGCGTGAGGTGGGCAATATCCCGGAACCGGCGCGAGCGCGGGAGTCGCCACCTTCCTCGCCTTCGCCGCGCTTGCCCTCGTCCGCTGTGGCTTGCCCATCCATCCATCTTCCGTCCGACGTGCCACTGGCCTCCGTGGCTCCGTACGAACCGGCGGCCGCAGGTGCCCTTGCAGCGCTCGGGCGGGTCGGCTTCGGCTGACACCTCCGACGGTGCTGCGCCACCTGCGCGCGCAATGCGGGCCGTCCCGGCAGGGCTCGCGACCGAAGAGGAGCTGCCGGTGAGCAGGACATCCCTCGCAAGTCTGGGTGAACGAGATGGCTGGAAGCTACGACTTGATCATCATCGGCAGTGGCACGGCGGCCATGGTCGCGAGCAATCGGGCCTCGGCCGCCGGCCGTAAGGTCGCAGTGACCGACTTCCGGCCCTTCGGCGGCACCTGCGCCCTGCGCGGATGCGACCCCAAGAAGATGCTGGTGACCGGCGCCCAGGTGATGGACGACATCCGCCGCATGCGCACCCGCGGGGTGGTCGCGCCCGAGGCTCGGATGTCCTGGCCGGAGCTCATGGCGTTCAAGCGCACCTTCACGGCCCCGATCCCGGAGAAGCAGGCGAGGAACTACGCCGGGAAGGGCATCGACGCCTTTCACGGCCAAGCCCGCTTCGTGGGTCGGAACGCGGTCGCGATCGCGGGCGAGGGCGTTTGCGAGGCGCGGCACATCCTGATCGCGGCCGGAGCCCGCCCAGCGCCGCTCCCCTTTCCCGGCGCCGAGCACCTCGTCACCAACGAGGAGTTCCTGGAGCTTGAGGAGCTCCCGCCTCGTATCATCCTGGTCGGGGGTGGCTACATCGCGGCCGAGTTCTCGCACATCGCGGCCCGGGCGGGCGCGAGCGTCGCGATCCTGCAGCGTGGCGAGCGCCTCCTGACCCAGTTCGACCCCGAGCTCGTCGGTTGGCTCATGGAGAGCTTCCACGAGGCGGGGATCGACGTGCGGACGCGGCGCGCCGTCGTGCGGGTCGAGAAGGCGGGGCACGGGTACACGGTCCTGACGCGGTCCGAGACCGGCGCCGAGGAGGCGATGGAGGCCGACCTCGTGGTCCACGCCGCGGGCCGAATCCCGGATCTGGAGCCGCTGCAGCTCGATGCCGCCGGCGTCGCGCGGGACGAGCGCGGGCATCTCAGGCTCAACGCGTTCCTGCAGAGCCCATCGAACCCTGCCGTCTACGCCGCAGGCGACGCCGCCCGGACGGGGCCGCCCCTCACGCCGGTATCGAGCCACGACGCCAAGGTTGCCGTGCGGAACATGATCGAGGGCAATCAGTACCGGCCTGACTATCGCGGCGTCCCGAGCGTCGCCTTCACTATCCCCCCGATCGCGAGCGTCGGGCTGAGCGAGGCAGAGGCGCGGCAGAGGAACTTGAGGTTCCGCCTGCGGAGCCAGAGGGTGTCCGGCTGGTACACGGCCCGGCGCGTCGCCGAGCCCACCTACGGCTTCAAGGTTCTGGTCGACGAGGACACCGACCGCGTGCTCGGTGCGCACTTGGTCGGCCCCCACGTCGATGAGGTCATCAACATCTTCGGCCTGGCGATCCGGCATGGTCTCACGGCCGAAGACCTGAAAACGACGATGTTCGCCTACCCAACCGGAGCATCCGACATCGGATACATGCTCTGAACGGCTGCGTTCTCGACGAGCAGGTGAAGGCAGGCGGCCTCGGAGAGCGGGGGCGTGGCTTGCACCCGGCTGCGCCGTCGCAGCCGGACGGAGTCCCGCGGCGCCGCCTTCGTGACAGGCACGTCCACGTCGCTGATCGTCGACGAGGCCGCGACACCCGCCCCTGGGGCTTCGCCTCGCCCGGCCGAGAGTCCCCGACGCTCGCGCAGGTCCGCGGCTTGGCAAACCAGCGCGTGTACGGCGCAGCGGCAGCGAGGATGGCGGAGCCGCTCCAGCGCTTCCAGGGGCTCTGCACCGGGGCCCTCCTGCACGGTACGCTCCTGCTCCGCTTGCGCAGCGGGACTCGGTGCACCCGAGCGGCCCGCCGGCGCCGGTTGGGCCGTCCGCGGTCACCTCAAACTGGGCTGGTGGGCCGTCCCGGCCTTAAGAGGTGTCGAATGCGGGGCACGGCTCCGCTCCGACGCGTTCCGCCTCAGAGACCCTGCCGCCCCGGGACGAGAACGGACCGTCGAGGCTCAATGCGGCTGCCTCGATCGACTTCCATACGTCGGGGAAGCGCGTCCCGTGCCCTGCTCGTCCGCGAAGCCAAGGCATGCCTCGGCCACGCAGGCCGATGCCGACGACGGGTCGGCCGCGCCGGCGAGGGCCTCCAGGGCGCGCATGAGGTGCTCGGCCGCGTCGCGATGTCCCTCGCGGCGCGCCTGCCGGAATGCGGAGAGGATGACGGTGTCGAGGGTATCCTCCTCGAATTCGGGTGTTGGCGTGCTCAGGGGCGTCCTCCTTCGACGGACGGCGTCTCGGGCCTGAAGAGACGCACGGCAGTTGCGGCCAGCGCCAGTTCCGCCGCCGCGAACAGCGCGAGCGTCGTCCCGAACCCGAAGCGGAGCAATCCGCCGAAGAGCAGGCTTCCCAGCCCGAACCCGGTGAACAGCAGGCAGACGTTGAGCCCCATGGCCTGCCCCGGACGTTGGCCCCCGAGCGCGGTGACGACGCCGGCGAGCAGCGGCTGGGTCATGTCGTAGCCGAGCGACAGGACCGTTACCGCCGCCGCAGCCAGGAGAAGCGGCGCGTCGAGGGTCAGAGCTGCCGCCGCGAAGGCCCCCAGGAGCAGCCCGACCGGGAGCAGGCGGCCGCGCCCTCGCCGGTCCGCGATGCGGCCGATGACAGGCCCCAGGAGGAAGCCCGGGATGCCGTAGCCGAGGAGCGCAAGGCCGACCCCGACGGGACCGAGCCCGTATCGCTGCTCGAAGTACAGGCCGAGCCAGGTGAACACGCCGGAGTGGAACATCGAGTTGAGCAGGACGAAGCTATAGGTGCGGCGTCCGCGTGGGATGAGCAGGAGGTCGCGATAGCCGCGGAACAGGTCGGGCAGCCGTGTCCCGATCGCCGTGGCGCCCGGGATGATCCCCCGTGACGGCGCAAGGACGAGCAGGAGCGCGCCCCCGGCGGCGCCGACGGTCAGGAAGAGGCCGCGCCATCCGGCGACCGGTTCGAGCAGGGCGCCGAAGGTCGACCCGAAAGCCATGCCGCCGGCCATGGCGCCGAACAGCCATCCCAAGGGGCGCCCGCGTCGTTCGTAGGGGAAGAGCCGGCCCACGAGAACGAGGCCGAGGGGGACGACCCCGCTCGCCCCCAGGCCGGTCAGGAAGCGCCACGTGGCGAGTTGCCCGACCGAGCTCGCCGTGGCTGTCAGGGCCGTCAGCGCAGCGAAGGCGGCCAGGGAACCCGCCATGACGCGCCAGACGCCGAGGCGGTCCGCCAGCAGCCCGTAGACCAGCGTCGCCGCGCCGTACGGAATCAAATAGGCCGGAACGATGAGCCCGACACGCTCGGGCAAGACGCCGAACCCCTGCGCCAACTGCGGCAGGACCGGCGCGACCATGAACGCCTGAAAGAAGATCACGAACGCCGCTGCCGCGAGCACGCGGAGGAGGCGCTCGCGGTCAGCCTCCGCGGGTTCCGCCGTTCCGGGGATCATGCCTGTACCTCGGCGCCGTCGAACCCGCCATTGGCGAGCGCCGACCGGATCTCCGCGGGTCCGACGCGGGACGGCTCGAAGCGAACGGCGACGTGCTTACGCCAGGCGCTGGCCCTCGCCTGCCGGACACCCGGAATGGCCATCAGCAGGTCACGGACCGTCTCGGCGCAGCCGTCGCATAACATGGTTGGCACGGAGAGGGTGACCTCCGTCAGAAAGGCGGTTTCGTCGCTCATGAGGTCTCCGGGGTTCAGAGCAGGTCCGCGTAGACCCGCGCGTAGTAGGCGCTGACCAGTAGGAGGGCGGCGCCGCTGAGGAGCTGCAGGGCTCGGCCCCAGACGCCGAGGCGGGCCAGGCGGGTGACCGCGCTCCCGGCCGCACCGGCGGCGAGGAAGGGCAGGCCCCGACCGAGGCCGAAGGCGAGGGCGAGGACGACGCCGCGCCCGTCCCGACCCTCCGCGGCCGCCACCGTGAGCAGCAGCAACAGCGGCGCGGCCGAGGTGCCGACGCTGAACACCACGCCGTAGGCGAAGGCGCCGAGCAGGCCGGGGTGGCGCCAGGCCGTCAGCGCTCGGGTGCGCAGGCGCGGCCACCAGAAGGCGAGCAGCGCCGCCGCGAGCGAGACGCCGGCCATGAGCAGGGCCCAGCTCCGGCCGAACGCCTCCGTCGCGAGCGCGCCGAGATGTCCCACCGCGGAGCCGAGGGCGGCGAGGCTCAGGACGATTCCGGCGAAGAAGGACCCGGCCACCTGCAGGCCGGCGCGGCGGGACCCCGCCTCCGAGGCCCCGGCGACGCTGGCCAAGCCGAGCCCGACCGGCAGGGTGCAGGGGCAGACCGCGCTGGCCAGGACCCCGGCAAGGAACGCGATCCAGAGGGCGGCCGGCCCGCCGGCGCCGGTCGCCAGGGGCCGGACGAGATGTTCGAGCGTCACGGCGCCACCACGGGAGGACCGGGGGTGTAGCCGAGGCCCGCGACGGCCGTCCGCACGCGACCGAGCAGGAGGGGTCGGCCGGCGGCGTAGGTGACGCGGAGCGTGCGGCCGACGAAATCGATCTCCGCGTCGGTCACCCCGTCCACCTTCCGGACCGCACGCTTGATCGAGGCGGCGCAGGAGAGGCAGACCATGCCTTCCACCGGGAGGGTCGCGACCTTCAGATCGGAGCCGCGGCGTGACGTGGCCGGCGTGTCCTCTTGGGCCCGAACAGGCCCCACCGGTCCCAGGAGGAGAGCTGCCAGTGCGGCCGCCCCGCTCGAAGAAATCAGGAACCTCATCGCCGACCTCCTTCGATGGCGAGCCCGTTCGTCCCGGGCAGGCTGCCGACGCTCGTGATCGCCCCCAGGAACAGTCCGGGCTGGCCCCAGAGGGAATTGAGGAAGATCGCGGTGACGCTCACCGCCATGGCGACCATGGCCCAGATCGGGTTGATGAGGCCGGTCGCGGCGATCGGGATGCCGAGGCCGTTGAAGGCGAAGGCGAGCCAGACGTTCTGGAGCATCTTGGCGTAGCTGCGCCGGCTGATGCGGCGGGCGAGCGGCAGCGCGGCCAGGCGGTTCGACAGGATGATGATGTCGGCGGCCTCGATGGCGATGTCGGTGCCCCCGCCCATGGCGATGCCGACATCGGCCTGCATCAGGGCGGGCGCGTCGTTGATGCCGTCGCCGACCATCGCGACCTTGGCCGTCGCCTGGAGGCGCCGCACGGTCTCCGCCTTGCCGTCGGGCATCACCCCCGCGTGGACCTCGTCGATGCCCGCCTCGGCGGCAATCCGGCGGGCGGCCCGCTCGTTGTCACCGGTGAGCAGGACCGTCCTCACGCCCTCAGCCCGCAAGGCCGCGACCGCCTGCGCCGCGTCGGACCGCAGGCTGTCGTCGAGCGCGAGCAGACCCAGCAGGCGATGGTCCCGGCTGACCACGATGACGGTGCGCCCGGCCCCCTCCAGGGTCAGGATGCGCGCTGAAGCGGGCGCGAGATCGATGCCGTGGCCGGCGAGGAAGGCCGGGCTGCCGACCAGGACGTTGCCCGCCTCGGTCTGGGCGACGATGCCCTTGCCCGGGACGGCCTCGAACGAGGTCACGTCCGGGGGCACGGCGCCGCGAGCGAACGCGGCCTTGACCACCGCCTGCGCGAGCGGGTGCTCGGACGAGGCCTCGGCCGCGGCGGCAACGGCGACGAGATCGGCCTCGCTCCCGGAGAACGCCTCGACCTCGCGGACCGCGGGCCGGCCCTCGGTGAGGGTCCCGGTCTTATCGAAGACGACGGTGTCAACGAGGCGATAGCCCTGGAAGGCCTCGCCGGTCCGCATCAGGATGCCGTGCTCGGCGGCTTCGCCGGACCCCCGCACGATGGAGAGCGGTGCCGAGATCCCGACGGCGCAGGGATAGCCCATGACCAGGACGCTCAAGCCCGCGAACACGGCCCGCTCGATGTCGGGTTCGCCGCCCGCCAACCACGAACCGGCGAGCCAGCCGACGAAGGCCAGCGCGGCCACCGCGAGCACGGTCGGGGTGTAGACCTGCAGGACGCGGTCGACGAGGTGGAGCAGGCCAGGCTTGAGGGCGCGGGCGTCCTCGACCTCGCGCACCACCTTCTGCAGGAAGCTGCCGGCCCCCACCGCGGTTACCCGCACCAGCAGGGTGCCGGTGCCGTTGATCGAGCCGCCGATGACGGCGTCGCCCTCCGCGCGCTCGACCGGGATCGGCTCGCCGGTGACGAGGGCCTGGTCGACGGCGGAGCGGCCGCCCGCGACCGTGCCGTCGACGGGCACGCGCTCCCCGGGGCGGATGCGGACGAGGTCGCCGACTGCGACCGCGTCCAGCGGCACATCCCGCTCCTGGCCGTCCCGGACCACGCGGGCGGTCTCCGGCTGGAGGTCGAGGAGCCGCTTCACGGCCTGGGAGCTGCGCGTCTTGACGATGAGGGACAGCCACTCGGAGAAGATGTGGTAGGTCGCGACCATGACCGAGACGGCGAAGAACGGGGCCGTCGGGTAGTCCGGCCGGTCGAGAACCAGCCCGATGACGCCGCCGAGCATGCCCGCGAAGGCGCCGATTTCCAGCAGCACGTGCTGGTTCAGGATGCCGCGGCGGAGGGCCTGGACGGCCATGTGCAGGATGTGGCGCCCAACCCCGAAGACGAGCACGACCGCGAGCGCGGCGACGAGCCAGGGAGCGGAGGCCGTTAGGTAGCCCTGGAGGTTCAGGTAGAGCAGGCCGAGTGCCAGGACTGCGAGACCGGTGGTGCTGGCGGCCGCGGCGAGGAGGCTGGTCTTCCGCAGGACGAGGAAGACCATCGCGCCGAGGCTGAGGCAGACCAGGGCGGGTAGGAAGCCGATCCAGCCGAGGGTGGGATCCGCGATGATGGGAATGGAGGCGACGCTCAGGGCGACCGCCACGACGAAGCGGCGGCTCTCGCGCACGAGATCGCGCTCCTCCTCCTCGTAGGGCCGGACCTTGCGCGGGTCGGAGATGGTGTAGCCGATGTCGCGCAGGATCCCCAGCAGCGCCGCCGGCCGCGCGACCGCCGGGTCGTACTCGACGAGGGCCTGCTCGTGGGTCAGGCTGACCGCCACCTTGTCGACGCCGGGCTGGCTGCCCAGAGCCTTCTCGATGGTTCCGGTGCAGAGCGAGCAGTGCAGGCCGCCGATCCGGGCACGGATGCGCGCCCGGTCGGGCCGGCTCGCCGGCTCCTCGCTCCACAGGGAAAAGTCGGTGTCGAGGGTTGCTGCGGCCATCGGTCCGTCTCCAGGAATGTCCAGCCGGCCGGATCAGGCCGAAGTACGGGCCACGACCTGGAAGCCGCGCTTCTCGATCAGCTCGACGAGGCGGTCCTCGCTGGTGGTCGCCGGGTCGTAGAGGGCGCGGACGCGTCCCTCGTCGAAGGAGACGTCGATGCCGCGGACGCCGGGATGAGCCTCCAACAGAGAGCCGACCGAGGCGGAGCAGGCGGCGCACCGCCAGCCTTCGACCTTCAGGGTGACCGTCCTCATGGCGTCTTCCTCTTTCTCGGCGCGCCGCATCGGCACGCCGCCGGTGCCGGCGGTGCCTCGTCGAGGGCTTCCAGGATGGTGCAGCCACCCAGCCCGCCGTGGCCCGGGCACGAGGCGACCACGGCCTCCAGGGCGGCGCGGACGCGCAGGAGTTCGGCGATCCTCGCGTCCACCTCGGCGATCTTGTGCCGGGCCCGGGCCCGCACGTCGCCGCAGTCGGCCTGCGGGTCGGCGCGCAGGGCGAGGAGCTCCTGCGCCTCCTTGAGGGAGAACCCGATCCTCTGGGCCTGCCGGATGAAGCGGATGCGGGCGATCACCTCGGGCGGGTAGGTCCGATAGCCGGCCCCCTTGGCCGGCTGCGCGATCAAGCCCTGGCGCTCGTAGAACCGGATGGTCTCGACGCCGACGCCGGCCTCCCGCGCCGCCTTCCCGATGGTCGGATCCCGCATGTGCTGCCCCGGCATCACCAACGCCCCGTGAGCCTAAGGTCCGTACCGTAGTACGGGGTCAAGGGCGTTTTACGAGGGAAGTCTTTGGGCTCTCGCTCCCGGTTATCCTCCGTGGTTTCCGGAAGGGGCGGCCCATGGGCTCGGTCTGCCGCCGGGCGGCGGCCCGAGATGCCTCAGGGATAGGCTCGCACCGCGTCATCGTGCGATGCGGACGGGGCGGGCAATGGCCTCGCGGGTCCCGCGCAATTCGCTGGAGGGCAGGTAACGCGGGTCGAGGTCGCCCACGCGCGAGAACGCCGGCCCGGCGAACTGGGCGCGCACGTCGTCCCCGCGGTTGTCCCGAGCCACCCGGAAGAAGTTGCGCGCGGTCCCGCCCTCGACGCCGAGGGCGAGGTCGAGCATGCGCACGATGCCGGAATAGATGCTCGTGGTGCGCGCGACCTCGAAGGCCGCCGCGACGTCGCCGCCCGCCTTGCCCAGCCAGAGCACGTCGATGAGTTGCACCGTCTCGGCCGAGCCGCTCGCGGTCAGGCGTTCGGGCAGGCGGTTGAGGCAGCCGCCCGACAGGCGGCCGGGGCCGTAGGGACGGCCGGCGTCGTTCGAGGCGATCCAGACGTCGAAGCCGAGGGCCAGGCCGAGGTCCCGCAGCCAGCCCTGGATCTCGGTGTGGGTGTGGTCCGCCTTGCTCGCGGCCTGCGCCCGCACCCGGTCGAGGTCCGCCCGCCGGCGGGCCAGGGCCGCGGCCCCCGTCGCGCTCGGGCAGCGGCCGGACCCGACGTCGAACAGGAAGCCGGCGACGCCCCCGTCATCGTTCGAGAGGAGCGTCCGGTGGCTGGCGTTGAGGGCGACGATCCCCCGGGCCCATGGCGAGGGACTCGTCCCACTTGCCGAGTGTCGCGTTGGCCCCGGTCAGCGCGTTGTAGCCCTTCACGATGGCCGTGTTGAACGGGCTCACCCAGGTCGGGTGCAGGAAGTAGAGCAGGTTCGCCGCCGCCGGGCCGAGGCTCGTGATCCCCGCCTGGTCGAGCGCTTGGATGGCCGCGAGCACCTGCGCCTCGGCGGTGCCGCGCAGGCAGGCGTCGAGGAAGCGCCCGAAGGCGACCTGGTTGGCGCCGTCCTCGTGGATGTCCGGGATGCGCAGCTTCGGCTTCCAGAGGAAGGCGTGGTCGGCGCCGTGGAAGACCTGGCGCTGCTCTGCGATCGCGTGGGCCCCCGTCTCCAGTCACGAGCCGCGGTAGGCGTTGCCGAAGGTGTCGGCCCGGATCTCCTCGACCACGGCCTGGAGGCGGCGTCGGATCGCGCGGAAGTTCTCGATGCGCTCCTCCCACAGGGACCAGGTCCGGTGGGAGCCGCCCGGGTCGTCGCGCCAGGCCCGGATGCGGTTCCCGATCCAGGCCGCGTCAGGCAGGGAGGGTTCGGTCGGTCCCGGTCTCGTCCATCACCTGCATCGGCGCGGCATACCCGTCCTTCGCATCCGGATGGGAGCGTACCATCCCGCCTTCGGGAACGCTGTCATCGGCAAGGCTCACGCGGGCAGTGTGGTCGGTCGCGTCGAAGGCGGCGCGCTCGGTCAGGGCGCGGCCCCCTCCCCGCTGGCCTGCCGGACTCGGCGCGGCAATTCGCGCGCGAGCGCCGTGCGCCGACAGGGCGTCATCTTACGCCATGCCCTGATCTCCGAACTGGTCCGGCCGCAGCCGACGCACCAGCCCGACCGGCCATCGAACCGGCAGACGCCGGTGCAGGGATCCTTCTCCGTCACGGCACGCCCTCCCTCGCCCGCAACGGGCTTCTCGCTCGACATACATAGGGTAGCCCCCTATATTACGAAGCGAAGGGAGCCGACCCATGTCCCACACCGTCAAGGACAAGACCAAGCTTCTGGCGCGCGTGCGCCGGATCAAGGGGCAGGCCGAGGCCGTCGAGCGCGCCCTGGAGGCGGAGATCGGCTGCACCGACGTGCTGATGCTGGTCGCCTCGATGCGGGGCGCCATCAACGGGCTGACCGCCGAGCTGATGGAGGACCACATCCGCCATCACGTCGTCGACCCCGCTCGCGAGCCCGACCCGGAGCGTGCCAAGGGCGCGGCCGAGCTCATCGAGGTCGTCCGGACCTATCTGAAGTAGGAGGGCGACCCGTCATGGTCCCGTTTCCCGAATTGCTGCAGCAGGGGACCGCGCACGCCTGGCTGTTCGTGCCGAGCGCGATCCTGCTCGGCGCCCTGCACGGCCTGGAGCCCGGCCACTCCAAGACGATGATGGCCGCCTTCATCATCGCGGTCCGCGGCACCGTCCTGCAGGCGGTCCTGCTGGGCTTGGCGGCGACGCTCTCGCACACGGCGGTCGTCTGGGTGATCGCGCTCGGCGGCCAGTACCTGGGGCAGGCGTGGGGCGGCGAGGCGTCCGAGCCGTACTTCCAGCTCGCCTCGGCCGTCCTCATCGTCGGCATCGCGCTCTGGATGGCGTGGCGCACCTGGCGCGAGCAGCACCACGACCACCACCACGACGCCGAGGGCCACGGCATCATGGCCCGCGATGGCGTCTTCCAGCTGGAGGTCATCGAGGACGGCGTGCCGCCGCGCTGGCGCCTGAGCCGGGTCAAGGGCGTGCTGCCCCCGGCCCAGCGCGTCACCCTTGAGACGGTCCGACCCGACGGTGCCCGCCAGGCATTCTCGTTCGCGAGTGGGGGCGACTTCCTGGAGAGCATGGAGGAGATCCCGGAGCCGCATGCCTTCAGGGCACGGCTGCACCTCGATGGGTCCGCCGGGGCGGAGATCCACGAGGTCGCGTTCGAGGAGCACGGCCACGCACACGACCACCTGAACCTGGGCGACGAGGACGACGCACACGCCCGGGCGCACGCCGAGGCCATCCGGCGACGGTTCGGGGGCCGCACCGTGACCACCGGTCAGATCGTGCTGTTCGGCCTGACGGGCGGCCTGATCCCGTGCCCGGCCGCCATCACGGTGCTGCTGCTCTGCATCCAGCTCAAGCAGTTCAGCCTCGGCTTCGCGCTCGTCGTGTGCTTCAGCATCGGGCTGGCGCTCACGATGGTGTCGGCCGGAATCCTGGCCGCGCTCAGCGTGAGGCACGTGGCGAACCGCTGGTCGGGCTTCGACGCCTTCGCCCGGCGGGCCCCCTACGCCTCCGCGGCTCTGATCGTCCTGGTCGGCCTCTACACGGGCTGGCTCGGCTGGGAGGGCATCCGGCACGGCCACCAGGAGCCTGCGACGACGATTGCCGTGTGGGCGCCGGCCTGACGGGCGCCGCGGCCCTTGACCTTCCCACCAGGGGAAGCCCCATCTGCGTAGGACGCCACCGACGGGAGGGCGTCATGGTCCGCTACAGGGTCGAGAAAATGGGCTGCGGCGGCTGCGCCCGGACCGTCATACACGTCGTGACCGATATCCGATTTTGACGAAACCGTTCGATTCGATTCACAATCGGTCGATTGCGATTCTGGCGAAACACCATGGCAAATCCCGACCGCACCTACTTGGTTTACGCAACGAACACGGACGGCCACGAGGTTTGCGCAGGCGAATACGCGGCCAAGTGCGCAGATCATGCGATCAACCTGGCCAAGGCAGCCGGGTACGGCGGCACCATGGTCGCGCAGCCCTCGCCGGGTCAGCTCGTTCGCGACCATTACCGGAAGGACAAGGGGCGCGGCTGAGACTATCGCTGGACCGGTTCGGCCCCGACCTGGCCAGGCGGCGCGACCGCGCTCATGCGACGCCTCAGCGAACTCGGTGGAAAGCCCGGCTTGCGCGGCTTTCTTCGGGTGGCGCGTCTTTTCGAGGGAAAGCCATCAATTGTGGTTTTCACCTCCTGTCCCGGAAAAGCCTGTTGACCTTCCCACTATGGGAAGCCCCATCTGAGCGGGACGCCACCGAGGGGAGAGCGTCATGGCCCGATACAGGGTCTCGGAACCGGGTTGCGGCTGCGACCAGGCCGTCACGCGCCGTCCTCGGCGTCGAGTCCGGGGCTCGGGTCAATGCCGACCTGCGGGCCAAACGCGTGACGGGTTCGGGCGCCGGCGGCCTCGCCGACCGCATCGCCCAGGCCATCACGGCCGCCGGCTACCCGGCCGAGCCGTTGCCCGCGGCACCTTGAAACGCCGCCGCGGCAACCAAACCTGCACGCCGGCATTCACGTCCCTGACGACATAGTCCCGCCACTGGAAACGGTGTAAGCAGCCCTCATGAGCCCCGACCGGCAAATCGTGCGCCTGATGGCGGCGATGATCCTCGCGATCATCGCCTACGTCGCGCCGTCCGCCGTCCAGGCCCACGAGGGCCACGCGCACCATGGCCGCCACCAAGCCGCGGCGGCATATGTCCAGGCGGCGCCCTCCATCGCTGAGACCACGGTTTCCGCTGCCCCTTCGCGCGTCGTAAAGACGTCGGCGAGGCCCCGGACCGCTGTCGATCTTCAGGCGCCGGCCGTCGAGCCGGTGGCCTCGCTGCGAGCGAATGACGCCGGCGGTAGGTGCTGTCCGGCCGGCTGCAGGGGCTCCTGCTGCGGGACCATGGTCTGTTGCGCGTCGGGCATCATGTCCGGCACGGGGGCCCTGTCACTTCCCGTGGTCCGCACTGCCAAGCTGATCCCGCACGACGTCGCTGGCCGCCCGGGCGTCGGCCCCGAGGCCCTGCCCAAGCCGCCACGAACCCTCGCGTGACGTGAGGCGCGCCTGAGGCGCGCAACGCCCGGACTGCGTCCGCCATCGCGGCGTGCATCCGGACTTCCCGACGCGAGGATACCCATTCATGTCGACCCGTCTTGCCGCCGCCCCCGGGGCGGTGGCGCTGCTTGCCGCCGTCCTGGCGGGGCCCGCGCTCGCCCACGAGGGCATGACCACGGCGCCGCGCCGCCGCCCGTCACCAAGACCATCGCGCCGCGCGGCGAGGCGCTGTCCGACGCCTTCGAGCTCGTCGCCATCCCGCGCGACGGCACCCTGACGCTGTTCCTCGACCGCTTCCGGACGAACGAGCCGGTGCCCGGCGCGACCATCGAGGTCGAGACGCCGGAGGGGGCCAAGATCGCCGCGGCCACGCCCGAGGGCGGCTACGCGCTGCCGGTGCCCTGGCTGGCGAAGCCCGGCCGGCACGAGCTCGTGGCGACCGTCACGGCCGGGGA
>NZ_BPRD01000103.1 GCF_022179745.1 Methylorubrum podarium | reverse complement strand
GGGGTGGTGCAGACGGCACCGCACCGCCTCATTCTGAGCCACCCCCACCTCCTGCCTCCTCCCCGCAAGGGGGAGGAGAGAGGCGGCGGCCGAAGCGATCAGGCGGAAACCGTCCTAGTCGATGTCCGCGACCTCTTCGCCGCCGCCGAAGACGCGCTGTGCCAGCGAGGCTTCCATGAACGGGTCGAGGTCGCCGTCCAGCACCTCGTCCGGATCGGTCGATTGCGTGCCGGTGCGCAGGTCCTTCACGAGCTGATACGGCTGAAGCACGTAGCTCCGGATCTGGTGACCCCAGCCGATATCCGTCTTGGCGGCGGCCTCGGCGTTGGCCTTCTCCTCGCGCTTCTTCAGCTCCAGCTCGTAGAGGCGGGCGCGCAGCATGTTCCAGGCGGTGGCCCGGTTCTTGTGCTGCGAGCGCTCCTGCTGGCAGGCCACGACGATGCCGGTCGGATTGTGCGTGATGCGCACCGCCGAATCGGTCGTGTTGACGTGCTGGCCGCCCGCGCCCGACGACCGGTAGGTGTCGATGCGGCAGTCGGATTCCTTGATCTCGATCTCGATCCGGTCGTCGATCACCGGATAGACCCAGACGCTGGCGAAGCTGGTGTGCCGCCGCGCGTTCGAATCGTAGGGCGAGATCCGCACCAGCCGGTGCACGCCGGACTCGGTCTTGAGCCAGCCATAGGCGTTGTGGCCCTTGATCAGGAGCGTCGCGCCCTTGATCCCGGCCTCTTCGCCGTCGGTCATCTCGACGATCTCGACCTTGAACTTCCGGCGCTCGGCCCAGCGGGCATACATGCGCTGGAGCATGTTGGCCCAGTCCTGGCTCTCGGTGCCGCCGGCGCCCGCATGGACTTCGAGATAGGTGTCGAAGCCGTCGGCCTCGCCGGAGAGCAGGGTCTCGACCTGCCGGCTCGCGGCCTCCTTCTCGACCGCCTTGATCGCGTTCTCGCCCTCGGTGATGGAGGCTTGGTCGCCCTCCATCTCGCCGAGTTCGATCAGCGTCGCGGCGTCCTCGAGATCCTGCTCGAGCTTCTTGATCGCGGTGACGGCCTCGTCGAGCTCTTGGCGCTCGCGCATGACCTTCTGCGCCGCCTCCGGATCGTTCCAGAGGTCGGGGTTCTCGGACGCGGCGTTCAGCTCCGCGAGGCGTTTATCGACGGTGTCCCAGTCAAAGATGCCTCCTCAGCAGCCCTATAGACTGCTTGGCGGCATCCGAGGCCTGCTCGATCTCGGCGCGCATCTGGTGTGAAACTCGACTATCGGTGTGGCCGGGGGTGATACCGGGCGCCCCCTGCGCTGTAAACCGCCGTTCCGCGATGCCTCACCTGCGATCCCGCCGCCTTCGCCTCTTCCTCGCCGTCCTGATCGTGATCGCGGCGGGCGTCGGCGTGCGTTTTCTGCCGCTCGGCCTGCCGAGGGAGGTCGTCAAATACGCGGGTTCGGTGCTGTGGGGCGCGATGGTCTACGGGCTCGTCGCCTTCGTCCGGCCCGCTGCCCGACCCATCCGGCTCGCCGCCGTGGCGCTGGCCGTCGCGGTGCTGGTCGAGCTGTTCCGGCTCGTCCATACACCGGGACTCGACGCCTTCCGCCTGACGCTTGCGGGCCAATTGCTACTCGGGCGTATCTTCTCGGTCTGGAACGTGCTGGCCTACGCCATCGGCATCGGGCTGGCGGCAAAGCTCGATGCGGGGACGCGGCCACCGACCGGTCGGCGGCGAAGCATCGCCGACGCCCTGGACTCGCCCGGCGCTGCGGACATCGCCTTCGAGCCAACTCGAGGGAATATCAAGATCCGACCCGCTGATTTCTCGTGATCTGAGGTCGGTCGTGATCCGCGATCTGGCGGCTTTGAACCGGCTGGCGTAGCTCAGCCCCCCGACAGCGCCCGCACCACCGCCCGGTTTGGCGCGATGTAGCGCTGGAAATACGTCTTGCCGCGCGCCTGGGCTTCCTGGATCTGCGCGCGGTCGAGCATGCTCGCCGCCTGGATCGCGTTGGCCATGGCGGATTCGTCCATGATCGAGGCGTGGGTCGCCGGATAGATCCAGGCCATGCCCTCGACGGGATCGCGCGGCACGCCCTTTCCCTCGATGTAGAGGATGCCGAGTTCGTTGCCGGCCTTGTAGTGGCCGCCCTTGGCCGCGCGCTCGTACCAGCGCGCCGCTTGCGCCGGGTCGGCGCCGACGCCCTGCCCCTTGCGATAGGCCTGTCCGAGGTTGAAGGCGGCGAGCACGCTGCCGCCCTCCGCCGCCTGCCGGTAGAAGTCGAGGGCGCGCGCGGGGTCGGCCGGCACGGCACGGCCCTCGGCATAGGCGACGCCGAGATTGTAGAGGGCTTGGCTGTCACCCTTCGCCGCCCCGGCCTCGAAGGCGCGCATCGCCGCCGGGTAGTCGCCGCGCGCGTAGGCCTTGATGCCCTGCGCCACCTGCGCGGAGGCCGAACTCCCGAACAGGGCGGCGAGGATGCCGAGGATGCCTGCCAACGCCTTCATCCTTCCCATGCCGCCCCGTCTCCTCGTCACGCCGCCGCGGCCTTGCGGTTCTCCAGGAACGCCGCGTGCTCGGCCACCAGCGCGCCGCTCAGCGCCTTCTCGATCAGCGCGCGGGTGCCGGCGACGCCGTAGAGCGCGATGAACGAGCCGAAGCGCGGCCCCTGCGCCTCGCCGAACAGGACGTTGTAGATCGAGGCGAACCACGTCTTCGAGACGCCGGGCCGCCCGTCCGGGCTCTTGGCCTTGCCCGAGAGGTCGGGGAAGTGGCGCCGGCCGACCTCGTAGACGACCGCCTGCAAGCCTTCCGGATCGGTCGAGCCCTCGTGCGCGGCGAGCGTCTCGGACAGGTCGCGGAGCGCCGCGGCTTCCTCGTCGGTCGGGGCGCGGTACTGCTTCTGCGGCCGCACGAAGTCCCGGTAATAGGCGAGCGCCCGCGTCACGAGGCCGGCGAGCTTCGGATGCGTCTCCGGCCCGACATTCGGCGCGTAGCGGCGGATGAAGCCCCACAGCACCGCCTCGTCCTCGGCATTGGCCACCGCCACGAGGTTCAGGAGCATGCCGAACGACAGGGTCGTGCCGGCCTCGTCGATGGTCTCGACGGCCGGCGGATCGCCCGCGTGCAAGTGCCAGACCGGGTTGCCGAGCCGGTGCTTCGCCTCCTGACCACCGAAGCGGCCCAGGAAGTTGTCGTACTCGTCGACGTGGCGCGGGATCACGTCGAAGAACAGGCGCTTGGCCTCGCGCGGCTTGTTGTACATGAACAGAGCGAGCGACTCGGGCGTGGCGTAGGTCAGCCACTCGTCGATGGTCAGGCCGTTGCCCTTCGACTTCGAGATTTTTTGGCCCTTCTCGTCGAGGAAGAGTTCGTAGTTGAACCCTTCAGGCGGCTCGGCGCCCAGCGCCCGCGCGATCTGGCCCGAGAGCTTGACCGAATCGATCAGGTCCTTGCCGGCCATCTCATAATCGACGCCGAGGGCGACCCAGCGCATCGCCCAGTCCGGCTTCCACTGCAGCTTGGCGTGGCCGCCGGTCACCGGCGTCTCGTAGCGCTCGTTCGTCTCCGGATCCCGCCAGACGATGGTGCCGGCGCCCGGGCGCACCTCGTCGATCGACACCTGCATCACGTGGCCGGTGACGGGGTGGATCGGCAGGAACGGCGAGTAGCTCGCCGAGCGCTCGGCCCGCAGCGAGGGCAGCATGATCGCCATCACCGCGTCGTAGCGATCGAGCACGAGGCGTAGCGCGTCGTCGAAGACGCCCGAGGTGTAGCACGCGGTGGCCGAGCGGAACTCGTAGTCGAAGCCGAAGGCGTCGAGGAAGCGGCGCAGCTCGGCGTTGTTGTGATGGCCGAAGCTCTCATGCGTGCCGAACGGGTCGGGCACCTTGGTCAGCGGCAGGTTGAGCGCCTCGCGCAGCCGCTCGCGGTTCGGCACGTTGTCCGGCACCTTGCGCAGTCCGTCCATGTCGTCCGAGAAGGCGATCAGCCGGGTCGGCACCGCGTCCTTCGTCAGCACGCGGAAGGCGTGGCGCACCATCGAGGTGCGGGCGACCTCGCCGAAGGTGCCGATATGCGGCAGGCCCGACGGGCCGTAGCCGGTCTCGAACAGAACCTCGCTCTTCGGCGTCTTCTCCAGCCGCGCCACGAGCTTGCGCGCCTCCTCGAAGGGCCAGGCGGCGGCGGAGGCGGCGGCCTCCAGGATATCGGAGTCGAGACGGAGGGGCGCGGACATCGAAGGACTTTTCGGGGTTCAGGACGGGCGCCGCGCCGGCCGATCGGGCCGGGGCGCGAGAGCGGGCAACCTATGGAGCGGGGGAGCCGGGGTCAACGCAGCCGTCTAGATCCGGCGTTGCGGAAACGTACACACATGCGGGCGTCCCACCCACCACCTCATCCTGAGGTGCCCGCGTCAGCGGGCCTCGAAGGATCCTCCAGATCTCTCGCGTTTCCTGAAGGATCCTTCGAGGCCGCCGCTGCGCGACGGCACCTCAGGATGAGGGTGAGGGTTGGATTGAGCGGTGTCCGAAAACTACCCCCGCCCGAGCAGCATCAGCCAGCCGATGGTGGTCGCGGTCGCCGCCAGCGTCGAGACGAGCACGGCGGCGGCCACCAGGCCCTGCTCGCTCTTGTAGCGCATCGAGAGGAGATAGGCGTTGATGCCCACCGGCATCGCCGCGAACAGCACCGCGACGCCGGCATAGGCCGGCGGCATGGTGAAGACGTGGAAGGCCAGCAGGTAGACCGCGAGCGGGTGCAGCCCGACCTTCAGGGCCGCCACGATGCTGGCGCCCGGCAGATCGTGGAGCACCTTGTAGCGGGTCAGCCCGGCGCCCAGCGCGATCAGGGCACAGGTCGAGGCGGTGCCGCCGAGCGCGTCGATCAGCGCCTTGGGGATGCCGGTGAACGAGAGTCCCGCGGCCTTCATCGCCATGCCGACCACGAGGGCCAGGAAGATCGGGTTCTTGGCCAGCACGAGGCAGAGCGTCGTCAGCCGGTGGTGCAGGGGCCGGCTGCCCTCCGACTCGATCAGGAAGGTGGCCGCGCCCATCATCAGCGGCAGGTGGACGGCGAGCAGCATGAAGAGCGGGAAAGCTCCGGCCTCGCCATAGGCCTGGAGAATCATCGGCACGCCGACGAAGACGGTGTTGGACTGGCTCGCGGCGAAGCCGTGCAGCACCGCGCCGCGCCGGTCCACGCCCTCGGTGCGGCGCCCGATCAGCGAGCCGGCGGCCCAGGCGATCGCGACGCCGCCGAAATAGCTCGCCCAGTAGCCCCAGGCGATCTCACCCGACAGGCCCGGCCGCGTCAGCGTCGAGACGATCAGCGCCGGCACCGCCAGCGCGAAGACGTATTCCGACAGGCCGTCGCCGACCCGCTCGGAGATGATCTTGGTGAGCGAGGCGAGCCAGCCGATCAGGACGAGGCCGAAGATCGGGATGATGAGGGTGAGCGCCGTCATCGGACGCGGATGCCTTGTCGAACGGAAAAGGCCACCGGGCGCGATCCGCGCATCCGGTGGCCTTCCGATTCAATTTGAGAAGACGTTCGGCCGGGAGGCGGCCCGAGCCCCTTACGCGGCGGCGGGCGCCGCGGTCTCGGCGAGCTTCTTCTCGATGTCGCGCTTCAGCAGACGGGCGGTCTGCGACAGCTCGATCTCGCGCGCCTTGATGAGGAAGGCGTCGAGGCCGCCGCGGTGCTCGACCGAGCGGAGCGCGTGGGCGGTCACGCGTAGGCGGACGCGGCGGTTGAGGGCATCCGACTGCAGCGTGACGTTGCAGAGGTTCGGCAGGAACCGGCACTTGGTCTTCCGGTTCGAGTGGCTCACGAGGTGACCGACCTGGACGGCCTTGCCCGTGAGTTCGCAGCGACGCGACATCGTTACAGTCCTGTCAACGTTAGGCCGGGTCTCGGCGCTGAAGCGTTTCGGCAATGCCACACGGCTCTCGCGCCGAGGGCGTCGAACCCTCGCGACAATCGATACCGGCGGAGTCCTATGGGAGTGGCGAGCCTATAGGGGAGACGCGCCGGATTCGTCAAGGTCGGAGGGCAACAAGTTCCGTGGGACGAGCCCCGGACTTACTGGACCGCCGTCCGCGCCAGCTGCCGCCCCGGCGTCAGTCCGGCGGCCTGCGCCGTCTTCGGAGCGCTCCGCTTGGCGGCCATGGCGCGCAGCTCCCGCACGTTGGCGGCCGCCTCCGCCGGGCCGAGATCCTGGGCCAGCACCTGCTCCGCCTCGTCGTAGCGGCCCTTGAGGCCGAGCACCAGGGCGAGGTTCTGGCGCACCCGGGCATCCGCCTTCGGCTGGGCGACGGCGAGGCGCAGGGTCGTCTCGGCCTCGTCGAGATGGCGGGAGAGGGCGTAGGAGAGACCGAGATTCGACAGGATCCGCGGCTCGTTCGGCGCGATCTTGAGGGCGGCGTCGTAGAGGCTTTGGGCGCGGGCGTGGTCGCCGGTCTCGTCGGCCACCATCCCCTGCGCGGAGAGCACGCGCCAATCGGGCTGGGCCGGGCTGTGGGCGTTCTGGAGGACGTCATTGGCCTCCTGGTAGCGGCCGGCATCGGCGAGGCTCTTGCCGTAGGCGGCGAGCACCGACCTGTCCTTCGGGTTCCGCAGGGCCAGTTGCTGCAGCACCGCCACCGCCTGGGACTTCTGGTCGGTTGCCCGGAGCGCCGCGGCGTAGCGCATGGCGGTGCGCGCATCGCTCGGATCGGCGTTGTAGCGGTCCGCCAGGGCGGCGACCTCGGCGCGGGGCGAGCGCTCGGACCCGATCTTGGCGAACGGGTTGAAGCTCCCGATCGAGCCCGTCGTCTCCGGCGAGCGGGTCTGGCAGCCGGCGAGCCCGAGGCCGAGCAGGGCCAGGGCGAGCATGCGGCGCGTCCGGACCGTTCCAGGCTGGCGCAGGGCCCTGCCGCAGATGCCGGTCATGTCGTCGTCTCCCCGAATGTCACGGCCGGCGCTTGCGCCGCACCGATGCCGGGGTGATAGAGCGTTAACCCTAATGGCCGGTTAAGCTTATTTTCCATGACTTCGGACCAGACGCCGCACGGACCCTCCCTCGTCGACGAAGCCGCGGGGGCGGTCCCGATCCGCTGCGTGACGGCGGAAGCATGGCCAACGGTCGAGGCCGGCCTGCCGCCGCTCCAGCGCAGCTTCGCCACCGCCACCGGATTCGCCCCGAAGGCGGGCCGCGTCGCGCTCCTGCCGGGCGAGGACGGGGGGCTCGGCCTCGTTCTGCTCGGCCTCGGCGAGGCCGGGGAAGGACATCGCGACCGGTTTCTCGCCGGCAAGCTGCCGGGCGCCCTGCCCGCCGGCCACTACCGTCTGGAGCCCTGCGAGGCGCTCGATCCGGCCGAGGCGGCGCTGGCATGGCTGCTCGGCAGCTACCGGTTCGAGCGCTACCGCAAGCCGGGCGAGCCGCGCCCGCGCCTCGTCGCGCCGGAGGGCGTCGATGCGGCGGCGGTCGGGTGGATCGCGCGCGCGGTCGCGGCCGGGCGGGACCTCGTCAACACGCCCGCCAACGATCTCGGACCGGCCGAGGTCGAGGCGGCCATGCGCGCCCTGGGCGAGCGGTTCGGCGCGGCGGTGGCCGTCACCCTGGGCGAGGATCTCGCGAGGGACTTTCCGCTCGTCCACGCGGTGGGCGCCGCCTCGCCGCGGGCGCCCCGGCTCATCGACCTGACCTGGGGCGACGCCGACGCACCGCGTGTCACGCTCGTCGGCAAGGGCGTGGTGTTCGACACCGGCGGCCTCGACATCAAGCCCGCCTCCAACATGCTCCTGATGAAGAAGGACATGGGCGGCGCCGCCGCGGCCCTGGCGGCGGCCGAGATGATCATGGGCGCCGGCCTGCCCGTGCGCCTGCGGCTGATCGTGCCGAGCGTCGAGAACGCCATCGCCGGCGACGCCTTCCGTCCCGGCGACGTGATCCGCTCCCGCGCCGGCCTCACCGTCGAGATCGGCAATACCGACGCGGAGGGCCGCCTGATCCTCGCCGACGCGCTGGCACTCGCCGATGCCGAGGAGCCGGAGCTCATCCTCGATTTCGCGACCCTGACCGGCGCCGCCCGCGTGGCGCTCGGCCCCGATCTGCCGGCCTTCTTCACCGAGGACGAGGGGCTGGCGGGCGCGGTCGCCGAGGCGGGCGATCGCGTCAACGATCCGGTCTGGCGCCTGCCCCTGCACCCACCCTACGCGAGCCTGCTCGATTCGAAGGTCGCCGACCTCAACAACGCGCCCGGCGGCGGCTTCGCCGGGGCGATCACCGCCGCCCTGTTCCTGCGCCGGTTCGTGCGCCGGACGCGGGCGCACGTGCATTTCGACCTCTACGGCTGGAATCCCTCGACCAAGCCCGGCCGGCCGGAGGGCGGCGAGGTGCAGACCGCCCGCCTCGCCTACGCCCTCGTGGCCGAACGCTACCCGCGAAAGGTCTGACGACGCGCGCCGGGCGGCCTCAGCGCCGTCCGGTCGGGCGCTCCGGCGACTGGCGCTCCTGGATCCGCGCCACGCTCGGCGGAAGTCTCGCGTCCGGTCTCGCGGGGGCCGATGCCTCGGATGTCGAGGGATCGCGGGCGCCGCCGCGCTCGAACGCCCAGCCCGCATTCACGCCGGCGTAGAAGCCGGTGAAATCCTCCGCCCCGGCCGGCGCCATGCACAGCAGGAGCAGGCCGAGCGCGCTCACGGTTCGACGCATCGCGGGTCCGATCCTGATATCCGCGGACCGACGAGGGTCCCCGCGGCCAGCGCGCCAAACGAAAACGGCGGCCGTGAGGCCGCCGCTTCCGTCATTCCGTCACGCGTCGATCAGTAATCGACGCTGATGCTCGATGCCTCGCGGCCCTTCTGGCCCTCGACCACGCCGAGGGTGACCTGCTGGCCCTCGGCCAGGGAGTCGAGGCCGGCGCGGGAGAGCGCCGAGCGGTGGACGAACACGTCCTTGCCGCCGTCGTTCACCGACACGAAGCCGAAGCCCTTGGCCGGGTCGTACCACTTCACGGTGCCGGTCATCTCGACCGACGGGCCGGAGGCGAAGCGCCCGCCGCCGCCGCCACCGCCGAAGCGATCACGGCCGCCGCCGCCGAAGCGATCGCCGCCGCCACCGCCGAAGCGATCGCCGCCGCCCCCGCCGAAGCGGTCGCCGCCGCCGCCGAAGCGCGGGCCCTCGCGCCGGGGCGGAGCCGCCTCGGCCGTGGAGGTGTCGACGCTGGTCACCGCGGTGACCTGCGGGCCCTTCTGGCCCTGAGCGGTCTGGACCGTCAGGCGCGTGCCGGGCAGGAGATCGTCGTGACCGGCGGCCTCGACCGCGCGGATGTGGAGGAAGGCGTCGCCGGAGCCGTCGCCCAGCTCCACGAAGCCGAAGCCCTTCTCCTTGTTGAACCACTTGACCGTCGCATCACGCTCCGGCCCCGTCGGGGCAGCGGGAGCGCGCGCCGGGCCGCGGTCGAAGCCACCGCCGCCACCGCCGCCGTAGCCGCCACCGAAGCGATTGCCACCGCCGCCACCGCCGCCGAAGCGGTCACCACCGCTGGGGGGCAGTTCGTCCGGCCAACGCGGCTCGGCACCACCCTCGTCGAAGCCGCGCTTCTGCGGCCCCCTGAAATCACGACCACGTCCCATTGAAAGCTCGCAAAAACCGTCCGCCCGCCAAGTCTCGAATACCGCGTGCGCGCTATCTCGAGACAGCCGACGCGCCGCACTATCATCCCCCCGGCTGCGGCTACCGGGAGCGATGCCTCAGGTCTGACGCAATCCCGGCCATACCGCAAGGATCTTCTAACCGATCCGTGCTTCGGGCTCCGCATTTTCGCGGTGAAACTGCTTAAGTACCCCCTTTGGGACCGCACGGCCATCGATCCGGCTTGCACGCCAGGGGCGTAGATCAGAACGATTCTCGCCCGTGATTCCCGCAGGCCGGCCACGCTTTAGGGAAACGCAAACCGAACCGGCTCTAAGACTCGTCGTGAAACGCACCGGATCTGCACCGGGCGCCGGCCGCCGATGATCGCAACTCCGACCTTCCCGGACCTCTCCGCCCTCGTCGTGGACGAGAGCCTCTACATCCGCCGCATCGTGCGCGACATGCTGATGCGCGTCGGCATCAAGCGCGTGCTGGAGGCGCCCGACGGCGCGGAGGCGCTCGGCGTGCTCGCCGAGAGCAAGCCGGACCTCACCATCATCGACTGGGATCTGGCGATCCTGTCCGGCGAGGAGTTCATCCGCCTCGCCCGGACCCCCGCCACCTCGCCCTCGCCGACGGTGCCGATCATCCTGATGCTGGCCCAGCCGCGCCGCAACGTCGTCGATCGGGCGATCGCGCTGGGCGTCAACGAGATCATCGCCAAGCCGTTCTCGCCCAAGACGCTGTGGTCGCGCCTCGACGAAGTGATCAACCGGCCGCGGCCGTTCTCGCAGGTGAAGAGCCTGCTGCGCCCGCTTCCCCGGGCCAACGGCCTCTCGAAGATGGGCGCCATCTGAGCGGACCGGAGGCCGGTTCACTTCCGGCGCAGGCGCCGCCGATGCACAATGCCGATCCGGTCCGCCGGGGGAGTCTCGATATCGAAGCCGGAGAGCTCGCCGATGCCGCCGGCCTCGTCGAGTCCACGCTCGGTCACCGCGATCCGGAAGCGGTCCTCGGCCGGCGTCACCGTGTAGAGGTAGTAGGAGGCGCGCCGGTTGGTGAGCAGCGTGCGCGCCGAGGCCGAGGGCGCGCCCACCACCGGCACCGGCCGCCCGTCCGGCCCGGCGATCTGCGCCACGGTGCCGACATGGTTGTGCCCGTGCAGGATCAGATCGGCTCCGGCCCGGCCGATCATCGCCGCGAAGGCGGCGGCATCCTTCAGCTCGCGTCCCGAGGCCGCTCCGCCCGGATGGGGCGGGTGGTGGATCATCACCACCCGGCAGGGCCGGTCCGGCGCCGTCGCGAGGTCGCGCAGCACGCGCTCGGCCGCCTCGATCTGCGACGGGCCGAGGCGCCCGCTCGCCACGAAGGGCTTGGTCGGGATCGCCGAGGACAGCCCGACGAGGGCGAGCGGCCCGCGCCGTCGCAGATAGGGGAAGAGGCGGGTCTGCCCGTCATCGGCCTCGGTCCAGCCGCCGCAGGCACCGAGCAGCCCCTCCAGCGAGCCGCGGACATAGGCGTCGTGGTTGCCCGGCACGAAGCTGACCCGGTCGGCCGGTCCCAGCGCCTCCAGGAAGAGCCGGGCGCTCTCCCACTCGTCCGGGAGGCCGAGATTGCACAGGTCGCCGGTGCAGGCGACGTGGTCGGCGCCCTGGTCGTGCAGGTCGGCGACGAGGGCGCCGAGCAGGTCCATGTCGTGGTGGCGCCCGCGGCCCCGGCGCCAGTTCACGTAGCCGGTCGCCCGCTTGCTGAGAAGCTGGCGCAGGCGCGGCCGCGGCAGCGGTCCGACATGCGGGTCGGTGAGGTGGGCGAGACGGAACATGCGCTGCCCCGCATCGCGGCAATGCGCGCCGACGTCAATATCGGGCGCCCTGCCGCGTCGTGGGGTGTGCAATGCGGGGGCTGATGATATAACGAAAGTTAAGTCTGCGGCCGGCTCCGTTGCGTCCGCTGCACGGTCGGGGCTAGACACCCGCCGATCCGGTCGCCGCGGCACGAGAGGCGGACCGGTCGGGAATCGCGCGAAGCGGGACGGAGCGGTCCGAACCCATGGGCCTGATCAAGACCATCGGCCGCAAGCCCGGTGTCCAGCGGGTGCTCGCTGCCGCCGCGTACGGCTATCTCCGGCTCGTCCGGCGCACCAACCGCTTCACCGTGGAACCGGCGGATGCCGATGCACGCCTCGATTCGTACGGCCCCTTCATCGCGGCGATGTGGCACGGCCAGCACATCATGATCTCGTTCATGCGCCGCCCGCATGACCGGATCGCCACGATCATCTCGCGCTCCCCCGACGGCAACATCAACACCATGGCCCTGACGCGGATGGGCGTGCGGGTGATGCGCGCCTCCGGCGCCCGCGGGCGCGTGGTCAAGGACGCGCGCGCCAAGGGCGGTGCCGAGGGCCTGCGGGCGATGGTCAAGGCGCTGAAGGGCGGCGAGACCGTCGCCTTCTCGGCCGACGTGCCGAAGGTCTCCCGCGTGTGCGATGCCGGGATCATCATGCTGGCGCGCTTCTCCGGCTGCCCGATTGTGCCGGTGGCGGTGGTCACGAGCCGGCACATCCGGTTCAATTCCTGGGATCGGGCCTGCCTCGGGCTGCCCTTCGGCCGCGGCGCCATGGTGTTCGGCGAGCCGACCTACGTCCCCCGCGAGGTCTCGCCCGAAGAGGTCGATGCCCTGCGCGAGCGGGTGCAGGCCGAGCTGAACCGCGTCCACGATCGCGCCTACACCCTCGTCGGGCGGCTCGACCGTGTCGGCGGCCTCGCCGCCGCCCCCGCCTCGCAGGGCGTCGCCGCGTGAGGGTGCCGAAGCTTCCCGTGGCGCTGCGCGCCTACCGCTACGGCCTCTATCTCGGCGAGCCCGCCGTGGCGGGCCTGCTGGCCTGGCGCTCGCGCCGGGGCAAGGAGGATCCGGGCCGGCTTCCGGAACGGCGCGGCCTGCCCGGCCGGGCGCGGCCGGTGGGTCATCTCGTGTGGATGCACGGAGCGAGCATCGGAGAGGCGCTCTCCCTCGTCGGGTTGATCGAGGGGATGATCGCCCGCGGCTGCTCGGTCCTCGTCACCACCGGCACCCGCAGCGCGGCCGACCTGCTGAGCAAGCGGCTGCCGGCCGGCGCCGTGCACCAGTACATGCCACTCGACGCGCCGCGCTGGATCGAGCGCTTCCTCGCCCACTGGCGGCCGGATCTGGCCATCGTCGCCGAATCGGAGATCTGGCCCAACACCATCATCTCGCTCCACCGGCGGGGCATCCCGCTCGTCCTCGTCAACGGAAGGATGTCGGAGCGCTCGTTCAAGGCCTGGACGCGTTCGCCCGACACCGCCCGGGCGCTGCTGGCGCGGATCGCCGTCTGCCTCGTGCAGACGCGGGAGGATGGGGAGCGGTTCGCCCGGCTCGGCGCGCCGCGGATCAACGTCGTCGGCAATCTCAAATACGATTCGGCGGTGCCGCCGGCCGATTCCCAGCAGCTCGCCTATCTCGGCGACATGATCGGCGACCGGCCGGTCTGGGTCGCGGCCAGCACGCATCCCGGCGAGGACGAGATGATCGCCCGCGTCCATGCCGGCCTGAAGGAGCGCCATCCGCGCCTGCTGACGGTGATCGTTCCGCGCCATCCGCGCCGGGGCGAGGAGGTGGCCCGGATCGCCGCCGATGCCGGCCTGCGGGTGACCCGACGGGCCAAGGGCGGGCGCCCGCTGCCCTCGATCGACCTGTACGTCGCCGACACCCTGGGCGAACTCGGGCTGTTCTACCGGATCTGCCCGCTCGTCTTCCTCGGCGGCTCGCTGGTGCCGCACGGGGGCCAGAACCCGATCGAGCCGGTGCGCCTGGACAGCGCGATCCTGCACGGACCCCACATCCACAACTTCCACGAGCCCTACGGCGCGCTCGATCAGGGCGACGGCGCCCGCAGGGTCGCCGACGAGGCGGAGCTGCTGACCGCCGTCGGCGAACTGGTCGCCGACCGGCACGCGCTGGCGGCGATGTGGGCCAAGGGTCAGGCCGCGCTCGTCCCCTTTGAGGGCGCGGTGGCCCGCACCTTCGCGGTGCTCGAACCCTACGTCGCGCAGATGAAGCTCACCGCGCGCGAGCGCGCTTGAGGCCGCCATGCGCCCGCCCGGCTTCTGGTCTCGGCCGCCGACCCATCCCCTCGCCCGTCTGCTCGCACCCGCCGGCCGGTTCTACGGCGGGCTGACCGCCGACCGGATGGACCGCACCGGCGCGGCCCCGCCCTGCCCGGTCCTGTGCGTCGGCAACTTCACCCTCGGCGGGGCCGGCAAGACGCCGACGGCGCTGGCGCTCGCCCGAACCCTGCGCGAGATCGGCCGAACCCCCGCCTTCCTCAGCCGCGGCTATGGCGGGCGCCTCGCCGGGCCGCTGGTCGTCGATCCCGCGCGGCATGGTCCGGCGGAGGTCGGCGACGAACCGCTGCTGCTGGCTCGGGCCGGGACCACGGTCGTCGCCCGCGACCGCCCGGCGGGCGCCCGACTCTGCGCCGCCTCCGGCGCCGACGTCATCGTCATGGATGACGGCCTGCAGAATCCGAGCCTCGCCAAGACGCTCTCGCTCGCGGTGGTCGATGGCGGCGCCGGAATCGGCAACGGCCTGCCCTTTCCCGCCGGGCCGCTGCGGGCGCCGCTCGCCCGACAATGGCGGCACGTCGCCGGCCTCGTGCTGGTCGGCGAGGGCGCGCCCGGCGCCGCGATGGCGAGGGAGGCGGAAGGACGGGGCCTGCCGGTCCATCGCGCCCGCTTCGTTCCCGAGGACGGCCCGGACTGGGCCGGCCGCCGCGTCGTCGCCTTCGCCGGGATCGGTCGTCCGCAGAAATTCTTCGAGACGCTGCGGGGCCTGGGCGCCGAGATCGTCGCGGAACGGGCCTTCCCCGATCATCACCCCTTCACGCCGCAAGAGCTCTCGGCGCTGTCGGCGCTGGCCGCACGCGAGGGCGCAAGCCTTGTGACGACGGAGAAGGATGCCGTGCGCCTGCCGGCCGATCCCCGCGCCGCGGTCGGGGTGCTGCGGGTCGTCCTGTCCTTTGCCGACGAGACGTCCCTGCGTCGCCAGCTGGAAGCGGCGTTCCCGCCCGCTTCACGCGCCGTCAGCGCGCCGCGCTGATCTCCTTGAGGCGCTGCATCGCCGCCTCGGGGGTGGCGTAGGCTTCCTGGCGATCGACGTTCCAGTAGCGCAGGGCGTCGAGCAGGATCGGCTCGCCGGTCACGGCGCAGCGCACGTAGGTGCCGGGCTTGACCACCCGCATGGTGCCGTCGCCGAACTCGACCTTGGCTTCGCCGCTGGCCGATCCCCGATCGTAGCGTCCGAGCATTGTATGGCCTCCCGGTGCCGCGCCCGCGCGCGCTCGACTATCCTCAGCTCGATCTGCCTTAGAAGCCGGGCGCCGCTCTGTCGATGGCCCGCCCCTCGACAGGGCCCTGCCGCCGGGCCAAACGAAACCCTGCGCTTCACGTCGCTCCGGGATTGTCCGTGACCGAGTCTGATCTCGATGCCCTGTTCGAGGCCGCCGCCGCGGTGCGCGGGCGGGCCCACGCGCCCTATTCGGGCTTTCCCGTCGGTGCGGCTTTGCTGGACGAGACCGGGCAGATTCATGCCGGCTGCAACGTCGAGAACGCCGCCTACCCGGTCGGCAACTGTGCCGAGGCCGGGGCCATCGCCGCGATGATCGCGTCCGGCGGCCGGCGGATCCGCGCCATCCTCGTCCTGGCCGACAGTCCCGACCCGGTCACGCCCTGCGGTGCCTGCCGCCAGCGCATCCGCGAATTCGCCGGCCCCGATGCGCCGATCCTCTCGGCCGGTCCCGCCGGCCTGCGGGCGCGCTTCACCCTCGAACAGCTGCTGCCCGCTTCCTTCGGCCCGGAGCATCTCGTCCATGGCGCCTGATGACGCGGCGGTCGCTCATCTGCAGGCGGAGGGCTTCGCCGGCCCCTACGCTCTGGCGATCATCACCGGGACCGGTCTCGGCGCCCTGGTCGAGGCGGTGGAGGATCGCCGCAGCCTCGCCTACGCGACGATCCCCGGCTTTCCCGCCCCCGGCGTCAGCGGCCATGGCGGGCGGCTGCATTGCGGACGCCTCGCCGGGCGGCCGGTGCTCGTCTTCGAGGGCCGGGCCCACGCCTACGAGACCGGCGAGGCCGCCGCCATGCGGGTGCCGCTCGCCGCCGCGCGGGCGCTGGGCGCCGAGAGGCTCCTGCTCACCAACGCCGCCGGCTCCCTGCGGCCGGAGATCGGCCCCGGCCGCCTCGTGGTGCTGGCCGACCACATCAATCTGTCGGGCCTCAACCCGCTGATCGGCGAGACCAGCGACGCCCGCTTCGTGCCGATGACGGGCGCCTACGATTCCGCCCTGCGCGCCGATCTGAGCGCGGCGGCCGACGCGATCGGGCTGCCGCTTTCGACGGGCGTCTACGCGTGGTTCTCCGGCCCGAGCTTCGAGACCCCCGCCGAGGTGCGCATGGCCGGCATCCTCGGCGCGGACCTCGTCGGCATGTCCACCGTGCCCGAGACGATTTTGGCCCGTTTCCTCGGCCTGCCCGTGGCCGCGATCTCGGTGGTGACCAACCTCGCGGCGGGGATCGCGGGCGGCGACCCGCACCATGCCGAGACCAAGGCTGTCGCGGCCCGGGCCGGAGCGGATCTCGCCCGGCTCGCCGCCGCTTTCGTCGGCCGCCTGCCCGAAGTGTAAGGAATGCGGATGACCGCTTCAGCCCCCCTCCCCCCGCAGGATGCGGCCCGCGTGGCGCGGCGCGCCCTGCCCTTGCTCGACCTCACCGATCTGAGCGAGACCTCCAGCGCCGCCGCCGTCGAGGCGCTCTGCGAGACGGCCCGCGCGAGCGGCGTCGCCGCGATCTGCGTCTGGCCGGACTTCGTCGCGGGCTCCGCGCGGACGCTCCGGGGCAGCGGCGTCCGGGTCGCCACCGTGATCAACTTTCCCGAGGGCGGCGATGACGCGGCGCGCGCGGTCGCCGACACCCGTGCCACCCTGGCCGACGGCGCCGACGAGATCGATCTCGTCCTGCCCTATCGCGCGCTGATGCGTGGCGACGCGGAGGGGGCCCGCGGGATGGTCGCCGCCGTGCGCGCGGCCTGCCCCGACCGGCTCCTCAAGGTCATCCTGGAGACCGGCGAGCTTGAAGACCCGGATCTGATCGCGCGGGCGAGCCGCCTGTCGCTCGAGGCCGGCGCCGACTTCATCAAGACGTCCACCGGCAAGACCCCGGTCTCCGCCACCTTGCCCGCCGCCGAGATCATGCTTGAGGCGATTCGCGCGCGCGACGGCCGGCCGGCGGGACTCAAGGTCTCGGGCGGCCTGCGCCGGGTCGAGGATGCGAGCGCCTACCTCGCGCTCGCCGACCGGGTGATGGGGCCGGATTGGGTGAGCCCAACGACCTTCCGCATCGGCGCGAGCGCATTGCACGCCGAACTCGTCCGCGCCCTGGAGGCCGCCCGATGAGGCTTCCCCAGGAGATCATCCGCGACAAGCGCGACGGGCGCGCCCTGGCGGAGGCCGACATCGCCGGCTTCATCGAGGGGCTGACGCGGGACCACGTCACCGAGGGACAGGCCGCGGCCTTCGCCATGGCGGTGTTCTTCCGCGGCCTGTCGCTCGACGAGCGCGTGGCGCTGACCCAGGCCATGACCCGTTCGGGCACGGTGCTCGACTGGGATCTCTCCGGCCCCGTCCTCGACAAGCACTCCACCGGCGGCGTCGGCGACACCGTGAGCCTGCCGCTCGCCACGATGGTCGCGGCCTGCGGCGGCTACGTGCCGATGATCTCCGGGCGCGGCCTCGGCCATACCGGCGGCACGCTGGACAAGCTCGCGAGCATCCCCGGCTACGACGTGGCGCCGGGCCTCGACCGCTTCCGGAAGGTCACAGCTGAGATCGGCTGCGCCATCATCGGCCAGACCGCCGACCTCGCGCCCGCCGACCGGCGCCTCTATGCGATCCGTGACGTGACCGGGACGGTGGAGTCGCTCGATCTGATCACCGCCTCAATCCTCTCGAAAAAGCTCGCGGCGGGGCTTCAGGGCCTCGTCATGGACGTGAAGACCGGCTCCGGTGCCTTCATGGCGGGCCGAGCGGAGGCGCGGGCGCTCGCCGAGAGCATCGTCACCGTCGCCAACGCCGCCGGGCTGCGCACCCGCGCCCTCGTCACCGACATGGACGCGCCGTTGGCCTCCTGCGCCGGCAACGCCGTCGAGGTCGCCTACGCCGTCGATTACCTCACCGGCCGCGCCCGCGAGCCGCGCTTCCACGCGGTGACCCTGGCGCTCGCCGCCGAGATGCTGGTGATCGGCGGCCTCGCCGCGGACGTGGCGGAGGCGGAAGGGCGCCTGACGGCCTCGCTCGAATCGGGTCGCGCCTGCGAGACCTTCTCGCGGATGGTGGCGGCGCTCGGCGGTCCCGCCGATCTCGTGGAGGCGGCGGACCGGCACCTGCCGAGGGCGCCGGTCGTGCGGCCGGTGACGGCGGAGAGGGCCGGCATCGTCGAGGGCGTGGAGACCCGCGCCATCGGCCTCGCCGTGATCGGTCTCGGCGGCGGCCGGACCCGACCGCAGGACGCGATCGACGGACGCGTCGGCTTCACCGGTCTCGCGCGGCCCGGCGACCGGGTCGAGCCGGGTGATCCTCTCGGCACGGTCCACGCGGCGGACGAGGCCGCTGCCGAGCGGGCGGCGACCGCGTTGCGGGCGGCCTACCGGATCGGGACGGTGGGTCAGCCGCCGCGCGACGCGGTGATGGAGCGGCTTGGCTGAGCGAGGCGCGCTCCGCGATCGCCGGCGACCGTCGCCATCGACCGGCGTGACGGCGGGCCCGCCTATGGCCGAGCGGGGGCCGGCACGGTCCGGGATCGGAGATGGGCCTGCTTCGGCAGGGCGGCGGCTTTCCAGACGACGTCGCCGTCCACCGCATAAGGCTGGCACTGCCGGCTGTAGCGTTGGCAGATGGCGAGCGCTCTCGCGAGCGGATCGAAGCCGCCGTTCGCGGAGGCCAGGACGCCGCCCGGCGCGAGCACGGCGGCCCGCGGGAAGGGCCGTGAGAGGAAGGCGCGGTAGGCCTCCCGACCCTGCTCCGACAGGTACGGCACCGCCGCGACATCATCGACGGCGGCGAACTGCGTGCGCCGCGGCTGCGAGCTCGGCATGTATTGCGGGTAGAGCACCCGCGTCGGCAGGCCCAGGCGGGACAGGAAGCCGTCGAGCCTCGGGCTGACCACGGCGATGCCCTGCGGGTAGGACAGGAGCTTGTGGGCGTTCGACATGAAGGCGCCGAACGGAACCAGCTCGGCCGGCCCGCCCTCGGCCCGGTAGGCGGTGTACATGGCCTGCCACGTCGCGCGCGGGAACAGCCGATCGTTGTCGCCGTAGAGCCAGAGGGAGGGTATCCGCGTCACCCTGCCGAAATCCCTGGCGCCGCTCACCAGGGCCGTGTCGCTGGCCGAACAATTCGAGGTGCGCACGCCGCCATAGAAATTGACCAGGGCGGCGACGTGAGGGTCGTTCAGGGCCCCGACGGCGAGCGTGTTCCATCCGCCGAAACTTCCGCCGGCCACGAGAACGCGCTGGCCGCTGATCTGCGGCTGTTGCTCCAGCTGTGCGATCACGGCGGCGATGTCATGGGCGTCCTGCCGTCCGAGGCTCTCCATGTCGCAGCCGGAGACTTGGATCCGTCCGCCCGATCCGCCGTAGCCGCGGAGCAGAGGGTGGGCGACGGCGTAGCCGCGGGCCAGGAAGTAGTAGGTGCCGTAATGGGTCCCGACGTTATGCATGTCCTGGTCGGCGCCCCGTCCATCCGAACCGTGGTTCCAGACGACGAGGGGAAACGGCCCGGCTCCGGGCGGCAGGAACAGGCGGACCTTCAGGTTGACGGGGCGAGCAGGGTCGCCGCGAAGGACGAGCATCCGCGTCTCGGCCGGAGGCAGCATCGACGACGAGGGATCGGGGCCGACGGCTCCTGCCGGAACGGGCAGGAGGCAGAGAAGGGCGAGCCAGACAGCGGAAGCGCGCATGGATGCGACTCGGCCAGTAACATATGATGGTTTTCTAATTCAGACAGCGCGTGTGCGCTAGAGGCTTCGCAGAAACCTCATTCGGATATGGAAAATCGATAGAACGGGTGGCGCAATCAGTATATTTGTGCAGTCTTAGCGGTTATTGATAATTGCACGCGGCAGCCGACTGAAACAAAATACATTTGTTAATATTTATCCCGATTTGCACTTAGAGACAAGCTTATCGATAGCAGTCTCATAAACAAAAAATGCCCGCCAGCGCTTTAGATGCACTGACGGGGATTGTTCAGAACTGAAAACTACCAGTGATGGTGGTGCCGGTGACGCCAGCCGTGGTGATGCCCCCAGTGGCGGTGATGGTGGCCCCAGTGGCGCCGATGATGGCCCCAGTGTCCGTGATGGTGGTGGCGGTGACCCCAGTGGCGGGGGTGATGGCGATGGCCGAAATGATGGTGCTGCCACTGCACCGTCTCGACCGACGCCTCGGATGTGAGCGTCGTCGCCGGGGCCGGCGCGAGCGGGGCGGCGTTGGCGGAACTGCCGCCGAACAGGCCGCCGGCCATCAACGCGAGTGCGGCGAAGGCGAAGCGGGAGCGACGCGTTGAGGATTCCGACATCGTGGTGACCTCCGTTCATCGGGCCGTCCTGACGGCCTTGTGAGCGAAGCTAGAAGCCACCGGCTGAACGCGTTCTGAGCGGAATCCATACAATGGGAAACAAGAATGCCCGCGACCGCAGAGCATGGAGAAGATTAGGGTTTCAACCTTCCCGCAAAGAATGGTCACGGGCCTAGCAAGGCCCGACCACGTCCGGGAAGTCGGACGACTCCGCTGAGTGGGTCTCGCTTTTCGATCTTCGCGATGACAACGTGCGGCGTGCCCCGACGCGATCGATCGGAGCCGGGATCAGACGGCGCCGGCCTTCGGCTCGGGACGCCGGTACACCCAGACCCGCGCCGGGGGCAGGTTCAGCCAGACCTTGTTGGAGCGGCTCGCCGTGTAGCTGCCCGCCTCGCACTTGGCCGGGATCGGCGGCACCACCGCGTAGGTGAACTGCACGAAGGGCGCGCCCGGATGCATCAGGTCGTGGGCGCCTTGGAGGAGGTCGAGGCGCTGCTCCAGCGGCTTGGTGAAGAGCGGCAGGCTCGAGATCGTCGCGGCGCAGAGGCTGCCGAGCCGGTCGCGGAGCGTCTCGCGGATCCGGTAGGCGTCGCCGCAGATCACGGTCACGCCGGGGAAGCGGCGGCGCAGCAGCGTGCAGAAATCGGGGTTGAACTCGACGAGGACGAGCCGCTCCTGATCGAAGCCGCGGCGGATCAGGGCCTCGGTGACGGGACCGGTGCCCGGCCCGAGCTCGATCACCGGGCCGGCGACGCTCGGGTCGGCATAGGCGGCCATGGTGCGCGCGAGCATCTTGCCCGACGGCGTGACCGCACCGGTGACCAGGGGGCGCTCGAACCAGGAGCGCAGGAAGCGCGCCTCGTCCTCCAGCGGATCCTTGCGCTCTCGAAGGACGCGGGTGGCGGCGACGGCTCTGGCACTGGAACGGCGAAGCGGCGGCACGTCCGAAGGTCCTCGGCTCATCATGGATCGAACAGGCTAGACGATGAAAACCCGCGGGCAGTCAAGCTGCGCGGCTCGGCGTCGAGCGCATGACCGCAGCGATGAGCCGCCGTCATAACCGGCCGAGGCGCGGGTTTGATCCCGTGGCGCGGAGCGATCACGCGCGCGTCGAGCCGCTCACGAAGAAGTCGCGCACCTTCGAGAAGAAGCCGGCGCTCTCCGGGTGGTTCTCGTCCGAGGCGCTCTGGTCGAACTCCTGCAGCAGCTCGCGCTGGCGCTTGGTGAGGTTCTGCGGCGTCTCCACCGAGACCTGGATGTAGAGGTCACCCACCTCGCGCGAGCGCAGCACCGGCATGCCCTTGCCCTTGATGCGGAACTGCTTGGCTGTCTGCGTGCCGGCCGGGATGCGGACCTGCGTCTGCGAGCCGTCGATCACCGGCACGGTGATCTCGCCCGAGAGCGCCGCGGTCACCATCGAGATCGGCACGCGGCAGAACAGGTCGGCCCCGTCGCGCTGAAAGAATGGGTGCGGCTTGATCGAGAGGAAGACGTAGAGGTCGCCCGCCGGTCCGCCGCGCAGGCCGCTCTCGCCCTCGCCCGCGAGCCGGATGCGCAGGCCGTCATCGACGCCCGCCGGCACGTTGATCGAGAGCGTCCGCTCGCGGTTGACGCGGCCGGCGCCGGAGCAGGACGGGCAGGGATCGTCCACCACCTCGCCGCGGCCGTGGCAGTTCGGGCAGGTCCGCTCGATGGCGAAGAACCCCTGGGCCGCCCGCACGCGGCCGTAGCCGCCGCAGGTCGAGCAGGTCCGCGGCTTCGATCCGGCCTTGGCGCCCGTCCCCGAGCAGGTCTCGCAGGCGATGGAGGTCGGGATGCGGATGGTCTCGGTCTTGCCGGCGAACGCCTCTTCGAGGCTGATTTCGAGGTTGTAGCGCAGGTCCGCCCCGCGCTCGCGTCCGGGCGCGCCGCCGCGTCCCCGCCCGCCGCCCGGCGCGCCGCGGCCATCCCCGAAGAAGTTCTCGAAGATGTCCGACATGAAGTCGCCGAACTCGTTGCCGAAGCCGGGGCCGCCTGCGCCGCCCTGGCTGACGGCGGCGTGACCGAAGCGGTCGTAGGCCGCCCGCTTCTGGCCGTCGGCGAGGCACTGATAGGCCTCGTTGACTTCCTTGAACTTGATCTCGGCTTCCTTGTCGCCGGGATTGCGGTCCGGGTGATGCACCATGGCCAGCTTGCGGAAGGCGACCTTCAGCTCGCTCTCCGAGGCCGTCTTCGCGACGCCCAAGACCTCGTAATAGTCCCGCTTCGACATTCCCGGCCCCTGGAGCCTCTCGTTCGCGCCGGCCGCCGGCTCGCTTGCCGGAGTTCGGCCGCGCCGCGATCCGCCTCCCGACTCGGACGGGACTGGACGGATCGACCTTCACGGAGATCGGACGCTCGACAAGGTTGATCCCCGAGCCTTGCCCGAGGATCAAGCCGTCCGCGCCGCTGACGATAAAATAATAGTCGGGAGCGGCGCCGGCGCACCGCTCCCGAACCATCCTCGACGATTTACGCGCGCTTCTTGCGCTCGTTCTCGTCCACTTCCTGGAAGTCGGCGTCGATGACGTCGTCCTTCTTCTCCGCCGAGGCGGCGGCGCCGTCGGCGCCGGGCGCGCCCTCGGCCTGGGAGGCGGCGTACATCGCCTCGCCGAGCTTCATCGAGGCCTGCATCAGGTCGTTGGTCTTGGCCTTGATGCCCTCGGCGTCGTCACCTTCCAGCGCGGTGCGCAGGGAGGCGATCGCCGTCTCGATGGCGCCCTTGTCGGCGGCCGAGACCTTGTCGCCGTACTCCGCGACCGACTTCTCGGTGGCGTGGATCAGGCTCTCGCCCTGGTTCTTCACCTCGACCAGCTCACGGCGCTTCTTGTCCGCCTCGGCATTGGCCTCGGCGTCCTTGACCATCTTCTCGATGTCGGCGTCGGAGAGACCGCCCGAGGCCTGGATGCGGATCTGGTGCTCCTTGTTCGTCGCCTTGTCCTTGGCCGTGACGTTCACGATGCCGTTGGCGTCGATGTCGAAGGTCACCTCGATCTGCGGCATGCCGCGGGGCGCCGGCGGGATGCCGACGAGGTCGAACTGGCCGAGCAGCTTGTTGTCCGCCGCCATCTCGCGCTCGCCCTGGAAGACCCGGATGGTGACCGCGTTCTGGTTGTCTTCCGCCGTCGAGAAGACCTGGGACTTCTTGGTCGGGATCGTGGTGTTGCGGTCGATGAGGCGCGTGAACACGCCGCCCAGCGTCTCGATACCCAGCGAGAGCGGGGTGACGTCGAGCAGCAGCACGTCCTTCACGTCGCCCTGGAGCACGCCCGCCTGGACCGCGGCGCCGATGGCGACGACCTCGTCCGGGTTGACGCCCTTGTGGGGCTCCTTGCCGAAGAACGCTTTGACGACCTCCTGCACCTTGGGCATGCGGGTCTGGCCGCCGACGAGCACGACCTCGTCGATGTCGTTGGCCGAGACGCCGGCATCCTTGAGCGCCTTGCGGCAGGGCTCGATCGTGCGCTGCACGAGGTCGTCGACGAGCGACTCGAACTTGGCGCGGCTGAGCTTGAGCGCGAGGTGCTTCGGCCCGGTGGCGTCGGCGGTGATGTAGGGCAGGTTGATCTCGGTCTGGGTGGCCGAGGACAGCTCGATCTTGGCCTTCTCGGCGGCCTCCTTGAGGCGCTGGAGGGCGAGCTTGTCCTTGGTCAGGTCGATGCCCTGCTCCTTCTTGAACTCGGCGGTCAGGTACTCGACCACGCGGTTGTCGAAGTCCTCGCCGCCGAGGAAGGTGTCGCCGTTGGTGGACTTCACCTCGAACACGCCGTCGCCGATCTCGAGGATCGACACGTCGAAGGTGCCGCCGCCGAGGTCGTAGACCGCGATAGTGCCGGACTTCTTCTTGTCGAGGCCGTAGGCCAGCGCGGCGGCCGTCGGCTCGTTGATGATGCGCAGGACTTCGAGGCCGGCGATCTTGCCGGCATCCTTGGTCGCCTGACGCTGGGCGTCGTTGAAGTAGGCGGGCACGGTGATGACGGCCTGCGTCACCGGCTGGCCGAGATGCGACTCGGCGGTCTCCTTCATCTTCTGAAGGGTGAAGGCGGAGATCTGCGAGGGCGAGTACTTCTTGCCGTCGGCCTCGACCCAGGCGTCGCCGTTGTCGCCCTTGGCGATCTTGTAGGGCACGAGGCCCTTGTCCTTCTGCGTCAGCGGATCGTCGTAGGTCCGGCCGATCAGACGCTTGATCGCGAAGAAGGTGCGTTCCGGATTGGTCACGGCCTGCCGCTTGGCGGGCTGGCCGACGAGGCGCTCCCCGTCGTCGGTGAAGGCGACGATGGACGGGGTGGTGCGGGCGCCTTCCGCATTCTCGATGACCCGCGGCTGCGTGCCTTCCATGACGGCCACGCAGGAATTGGTGGTGCCGAGGTCGATACCGATTACTTTACCCATGGTGGGATCCCTCTGTTGGATTTTTCAAGCAGACCGCCGAGCCCCGAAGCAGCTCGACCCATGGCGGTACAAAACATCAGGTTTGAGAACGGGATGGATCCGAAGCGCCTCGCCCTTGCGGGTTGCGCTTCAAAGGCTTCGTCCCGTGTCCCGCCGCATATAAGAAGACGGCTACGCCGCCGCAAGAACGCGCGCCGCACGGTTGAGCGAGCGCCGTCATCCGCCGCCGCGCCGAAGCATTTGCCGGATCGTGTGCCCGCGGAAAGGCTTGTTTGTTGCCAGGCTGCCACGTCCGCGCCACGGGTGACGTGCTACGACACGGGCATATCGAGAGAAAGCCGTCGCCCGAGAAGACGGCGCATGACGAGAACGCCCGCGCGGGGGCGTCGAACCGGGAGGCCGACCGCCTGATGTTCCTGCCCGACCCCGAGAGGAACTTTGCCGTGAAGTCTCGTCCGTTGCGCGCCGCGACGGGGGCACTTGCCGTGGTCGCAGGCCTGATGGTGGTCCCGTCCCACCCGGCGCGGGCGCAGAACTTCTTCGAGGAGCTGTTCGGCATCGGGCGGGCGGCGCGTCCGCCGCAGCCGCCGCGCAACGTGCCGGTCCAGCCCCCGCCCCAGCCGGCCGATCCCGGCGCGCCGGGCGCCCCGGCGCCGGGGGAAGGCGCCGAGACCCGGCCGAGCGTGCCGGCCCCACCCCGCCAGCCGGTGGTGCTGCGGGTGCCGGCCGAGGACAACGTCGCGGGGCAGGACCTGCTGCTGAACGGGCTCAACGGCTCCCTGAAGATCGAGCGGAGCGGTTCGGCCTACACCGCCCAGATGACCCTGCCGGGCACAAAGATCTCGCAGCCGACGGAGAATTGCACGGTCAAGCTCAACGGCGGCAAGCCGGTGCCGCTGAGCGCGGAGGGCCGGGCGCAGGGCGTCTCCCGCTTCTCGGCGACGAGCGCCGAATGCCCGCTGCGCTTCGAGATCCTCGACGGCAGCGTGCTCGCCACGCCGCTCGGCTCGGGTCCGGCCTGCACCTTCACTGCGGCGGATTGCGAGACGACGCCGTCGGGCCTTTGGGGACCGGGTGCGGCGATCCTGATCCCGCAGGCGGGCGAGTTCGACACCGCCCGCGGCGTCGCCGACAAGGCGGTGCGCGACAATTACAAGGTCATGACCCAGCGGGCGCGAGGCGGCGATGTCCGCCCGATCGTGCAGGAGCAGGCGGCCTTCTCCTCCGACCGCGAGCAGGCCTGCCGGACCTATGCCCGCGAGGGAGCGCACGGCTACTGCCACCTGCGCTTCACCGAGGCGCGAGCGATCGCCCTCGCGGCGCGGCTCGGCGCCAACGTCGCGACGCCGACCGCCGCCAACACCCCGCCGCGGCCCCGCCGCAGCCGCGGCCCGGTCGAGGGGATGAATCCGGACGCGCAGGGGGCGGAGCCCCTCGCCGACCAGTAAGGGGGGGGGCGAGCCGCGCTCGGCGAGCGAGGCCGTTCGCGGCCGGACCGGAGCCGTCGTCGCACGGGCGGAACTGCGGGTTTCGCGTCCGTGTTGCGCCGAGGTGCACCAAGAGTGAGCCTCGGTATGCCCGACGAGAAGATCGAAGCCTACACCGACCCGGCCGGCGGATGGGGTTCGGCCCGATCCCTCGTCGACATCCTGACCCGCGAGGAGATCCCGGTCTCCGGCGCGGCGATGCTGATGAAGCAGAACAAGCCAGGCGGCTACATGTGCGTCTCCTGCGCATGGTCGAAGCCGGCCAAGCCCTCGGCGTTCGAATATTGCGAGAACGGCGCCAAGGCGACCGCCTGGGAGCAGACCCGCAAGCGGATCGGCCCCGACTTCTTCGAGCGCCACTCGGTGACCGAGCTGCTGAGCTGGCCCGATTACGACCTCGAGGAGAAGGGCCGCATCACCCATCCGCTGCGCTACGATCCGCAGCGCGACCGCTACCTGCCCGTCTCCTGGGAGCAGGCCTTCGAGGAGATCGGCCGCGAGCTCCGAGCCATCCGGGAGACGGACCCGAAGGCGGCGGTGTTCTATTCCTCGGGCCGGGCCTCGCTGGAGACGAGCTACATGTACGCGCTGTTCGCGCGGATGTACGGCAACAACAACCTGCCCGACTCCTCCAACATGTGCCACGAATCGACCTCGAAGGCGCTGCCGCAATCGATCGGCGTGCCGGTCGGGACGACGGTGCTGGAGGATTTCGAGGCCACCGACCTGATCCTGTTCTTCGGCCAGAATGTCGGCTCGAACGCGCCGCGGATGCTGCACCCGCTGCAGGACGCCCGGCGCCGGGGCGTCCCGATCATCACCTTCAATCCGCTGCGCGAGCGGGGGCTGGAGCGCTTCACCAACCCGCAATCGCCGATCGAGATGCTGACGCATTCCTCGACGCAGATCTCGACCCAGTACCATCAGGTGAAGGCGGGCGGCGACATCGCCGCGATCGCCGGGATCTGCAAGGCGCTGTTCGCCATGGACCGGCAGGCGCAAGAAGACGGGCGCCCGCGCATCCTCGACATCGACTTCATCGCCGAGCACACCCACGGCTTCGAAAAGTTCGAAAAGTTCTGCGACCGGCTCGAATGGCCGGCGCTGGAGACGAAGTCCGGCCTAAAGCGCGAGGGGATGGAGGCGGCGGCCGCCGTCTACGCCCGCGCCCGGGCGGTGATCGGCATCTACGGAATGGGGCTGACGCAGCACCGCCGCGGCACCGAGACGGTGCAGATGTTCGTCAATCTGCTGCTCCTGCGCGGCAATATCGGCCGCCCCGGCGCCGGCATCTGCCCCGTGCGCGGTCACTCCAACGTGCAGGGCCAGCGCACCGTCGGCATCGCCGACGAGCCGTCGCTGGTGCCGCTCGACAAGCTCAAGGACATGTACGGCTTCGAGCCGCCCCGCGAGAAGGGGATGAACACCGTCGAGACCTGCGAGGGCGTGCTGTCCGGCAAGGTGAGGGCGTTCGTCGGGCTCGGCGGCAACTTCGTCCGCGCCATCCCCGACACGCGGCGGATGGAGGAGGCGTGGCGCGGCATCCGGCTCACCGTGCAGGTCTCGACCAAGCTCAACCGCTCGCATCTCGTCCGCGGCGAGATCGCCTACATCCTGCCCTGCCTCGGCCGCATCGAGATCGATGAGCAGGCGAGCGGTCCGCAGGCGGTGTCGATGGAGGATTCCACCTCCTGCTTCCACGGCTCGCGGGGCGTCGCCTCGCCGGTCAGCGACCACGTGCGCTCGGAGCCGTGGATCGTCGCGCAGCTCGCCAAGGCGACGCTGCCGCCCAATCCGAAGGTCGATTGGGACGCCTGGGTCGGCGACTATGCCCGGGTGCGCGACGCGATCGAGGCGACCTACCCGGAAAAGTTCAAGGACTTCAACGCACGCCTGTTCGAGCCCGGCGGCCTGCACAAGCCGCTCGCCGCCCGCGAGCGCAAGTGGGAGACCGATACCGGCAAGGCCAACTTCGTCGTGCCGCCGGACGGGCTCGATATGGACCCGGACATGAAGAGCGATCGGCGCGACGTGCTCGACCTCATCACGCTGCGCTCGAACGACCAGTTCAACACCACGGTCTACGGCTATCACGACCGTTTCCGCGGCGTGAAAGGCACGCGGCAGGTGCTGTTCATGAACGAGAACGACATCGAGCGCCTGCAACTCGCCGACGGCGAGACCGTCGACGTC
>NZ_BPRD01000102.1 GCF_022179745.1 Methylorubrum podarium | reverse complement strand
CCTCGCGATGACGGGGGAGGGCAAAACCCGAGGTATACAACTGGAATTCTTATCACAGGTCGATGCCCGGTTCGCCTCCGGCGTCCCGGAATGACGGCGCTGGTTCGGTTGCCTCGGAGCCGCGACAACGCCCCCGATTGCAGCACCTTCACCGCGACGTGCGAAACACCTGCAGATCGAGATCCCGCACCTTCTTGCGCAGGGTGTTGCGGTTGACCCCCAGAAGCTCCGCGGCACGGATCTGGTTGCCGCGGGTGGCGGCGAGCGCCGCGCCGATCAGCGGGCCTTCGATCTCGCGCAGGATGCGGTGATAGAGGCCGGGCGGGGGCAGCGTGTCGCGATAGCCCGAGAAATAGTCGGCGAGGTGCCGCTCGACCGCGCCGGACAGGGTCTCGCTGTCGGAGGCTCCGTTCTTGCGGGCCGCCCCGTTGCCGTTGACGGCGGCGGGCTGGGCGAGCGGCAGGGTGTCGAGCTCCGCCTCGATGACCGGACCGGTGATGGTCTCCTGCGGGTAGAGCGCCGCGAGGCGGCGAACGAGGTTTTCCAGCTCGCGCACGTTGCCCGGCCAGCGGTAGCGCTTGAGCCGCTCCATGGCGTCGGCGTCGAGCGTCTTGCGGGTCAGGCCCTCGCGCTCGACCAGCACGAAGAAGTGGCGGATCAGGTCCGGCACGTCCTCGGAGCGCTCGCGCAGGGCCGGCAGGCGCAACGGCACGACGTTGAGGCGGAAGAACAGGTCCTCGCGGAAGATGCCCTGCTGGATCGAGACGCGAAGGTCCTTGTTGGTGGCGGCGATGATGCGGACATTGGTCTTGATCGGCACGCGCCCGCCGACGGTGGTGTACTCGCCCTGCTGAAGCACGCGCAGCAGCCGGGTCTGCGCCTCCATCGGCATGTCGCCGATCTCGTCGAGGAAGAGCGTGCCGCCCTCCGCCTGCTCGAAGCGGCCGGCGGAGCGGGAGAGCGCGCCGGTGAAGGCACCCTTCTCGTGGCCGAAGAGTTCGGATTCGATCAGGTCGCGCGGGATCGCCGCCATGTTGACGGGCACGAACGGCCCGGTGCGGCGGCGGCCGTAATCGTGCAGCGCGCGGGCGACCAGTTCCTTGCCGGTGCCGGACTCGCCCGTGATCATCACGGTGAGATCGGTCGGCATCAGCCGGGCGAGCGCCCGGTAGATCTCCTGCATGGCCGGCGAGCGGCCCACCAGCGGGATGTCCTCGTTCTCCGGCCCGGCCCCGGGCGCGGGCGTCCCCCGGGGACGGGAGAGGGCGCGGCCGACGATCGCCGTCAGCTCCTTCAGGTCGAAGGGCTTCGGCAGGTACTCGTAGGCGCCACGCTCGGAGGCGCGGATCGCGGTCATGAAGGTGTTCTGCGCGCTCATGACGATGATCGGCAGTTCGGGCCGCACCCGCTTAATGCGCGGCAGCAGGTCGAACACGTTCTCGTCGGGCATCATCACGTCGGTGATGACGAGGTCGCCCTCGCCCTGGGCGACCCAGCGCCAGAGCGTCGAGCAATTCGAGGTGGTGCGCACCTCGTAGCCGGCCCGGGAGAGGGCCTGGTTGAGAACGGTGCGGATCGCGGCGTCGTCGTCCGCGACGATGATGTGGCCGTTGGGCATGGCTCTCGACTCAACGCTCCGCGGCCGATTCACGCCCGTCGCGGGCGCTCGACATGGGAAGCAGGATCCGGAAGGCGGTGCGGCGGGGAACGGGATCGCATTCGACGATGCCCCCATGGTCGCCGACGATCTTGGCCACTAATGCAAGTCCGAGGCCGGATCCCTGCACCTTGGTGGTGACGAAGGGGTCGAACAGGTCGGACAGCATGTCGGGCGGAATACCCGGCCCGTTGTCGCGCACCGCCACCTCGATCGGCAGGCTGACGCGCTCGCGGGAGCCGGGAATCTGCAGGCGCAGGCCCGTGCGGAAGGCGGTGGAGAGCGTGATCTCGCCCTCGACCGTGTCGGTGCCGATGGCCTCCGCCGCGTTCTTCACGAGGTTGAGGATCACCTGGATCAACTGGTCCCGGTTGCCGAGGACGGGCGGCAGCGAAGGGTCGTAGTTCTCGATGAAGCGGATGTGACGGGCGAAGCCCGACTGGGCCGAGCGCTTCACCTGATCGAGCACGCCGTGGACGTTGACGGGGCCGCGCTCCACCGGCCGCTCGTCGCCGAACAGCTCCATCCGCTCGACGATGCGCACGATCCGGTCCGACTCGTCGCAGATCAGGCGGGTGAGGAGACGATCCTCGTCGTCGCGCTCCTGTTCGAGCAGTTGCGCCGCGCCGCGGATGCCGGCGAGCGGGTTCTTGATCTCGTGGGCCAGCATGGCGCCGAGCGCGACCATCGAGCGGGCGGCGCCCCGATGGGTGAGCTGCCGGTTCATCTTGTCGGCGATGGTGCGCTCCTGGAGCATCAGCACCACCGAATCGTCCTCGTCGCGCAGGGGCGTGGCGAAGACGTCGACGCTGCGCTCCGTCCCCGAGCGCGGCTGGACCAGTTCGACCCGGTATTCCGACACGGAGGAGCGGCGGCGGCGCACCTCGGCCACCAGCGCGATGATCGGCGAGGAGAACGGGATGATGTCGCGAAGCCGCCCGCGCAGCATCAGCCGGGCGGAGGCGTCGAAGAACAGTTCGGCGGCGTGGTTGACCCGCAGGATCCGCTCGTCGGGCCCGATGGTGAGCACCGGCAGCGGCAGCGAGTTCAGCACCGCCTCGGCCGGCGGCAGGGATTCGGGGGCGGGCTCATCGGAGAAGGGCATCAGGCCGCCTCGCCGAGGGGCGTCGCCGCCGCCCCGGCCGGTTCGAGAAATGCGCGCCGCAGGAGACGCAACGCCTCCGCGGGATCGTGCGTGGTGACGAGGCGGCGCCGGTCGTCCGCGCCGAGCCCGCCGGCCGCGTCGGCATAGGCCGCGAGATGCTTGCGGGCGTGGCGCACGCCCATCGCCGCGCCGTAGAGCGCGATCAGCCCCTCGTAATGCTCGGCCGCGACCGCCGCGCGCTGCTCCGCCGTGAGCGGCGCGGCCGCCCGGCCGGCGAGCCCGGCGGCGATCGCGCCGACGAGCCAGGGACGGCCGACCGCCGCGCGCCCGACCATTACGCCCGCCGCACCGGACTGGGCGAGGCAGGCGCGGGCCTCGTCGAGGCTCGTGACGTCGCCGTTGGCGATGACGGGGATGCGCACCGCCTCGACCACGGGGCGGATCGCCGACCAGTCGGCCCGGCCCTTGTAGAATTGCTGCCGGGTGCGGCCGTGGACCGTCACGCCGTCGAGCCCGAGCGCCTCGGCGCGGCGCGCCAGTTCGGCGGCGTTGAGGCTCGCGTGATCCCAGCCAAGCCGCATCTTCACCGTCACCGGCACGTCCACCGCGCCCCGCGCCGCCGCGAGGAGCCGCGCGGCATGGTCGAGGTCGCGCATCAGCGCCGAGCCGGATTCGCCGCCGGTCACGGTCTTGGCCGGGCAGCCCATGTTGATGTCGATGGCGTCCGCCCCGTTCGCCACGGCGATCCGGGCGGCCTCCGCCATCGGCTCGGGCGCGCAGCCGGCGAGCTGCACCACGTGGGGATCGACGCCGTCGCCCTCGGCCCGAACCTGCGATTCGGCATCACCCTTCGCGAGTTCGGCGGCCGCGACCATTTCCGAGACGACGGCGCTGGCACCGAGCCGCTGCGCGAGGCGGCGCATGTGGAGATCGGTGACACCCGACAGCGGCGCCAGCAGCACCGGCGGACTCTTCGCCCCCCGGTTGTCCGCCCCGCGCAGTGCGCTCAAATAATGATCAGCTGTCATTGTGCACAAGAAATAGCCAAATGGCGGGCGGACGCAAGCGTCTGCCGCGTTTGCCTTCGCGCTTCTTGACGCATAAGGACGCGGCGATCCCCATCCATCCCCAGATGATTTCCATTCGAGGCCCGAGCATGTCCGATGAAGCCGCGCGGTCGCAGGGCAGCGAAACGGTGGCGGCGGTCGTGGTCGCGGCCGGCAAGGGCCTGCGGGTCGGCGGAGACCTGCCGAAGCAATATCGCCGCGTCGGCGGCCGCGCCGTTCTGACGCGGACGCTTGCGGCGCTGGCGGCGTCCCCCCGCATCGCCCGGATCCAGCCGGTGATCGCGCCGGACGCGCAGGATTTCTATCGCGAGTGCCTCGCCGACCTCGAACCGGCGCACCGAGAGAAACTCGCGGAACCGGTTCCCGGGGGGGCGACGCGCCAGCAATCGGTGGCGGCCGGGCTCGAAGGGCTCGCCCGCGCCGGCACGCCCGACCTCGTGCTCGTCCACGACGCGGCGCGGCCCTTCGTGGACGAGGCCTTGATCGCCCGGGCGGTCGCGGCGGGGAGCCAGCACGGCGCGTCGGTGCCGGGGATCGCGGTCTCGGACACGATCAAGCTCGTCGAGGAGATCGCGCCGGGGATCGGACGCGTCCACGAGACCCCAGCCCGGGAAAACCTTCGCGCGGTGCAGACGCCGCAGAGCTTCCGCTTCGGCCTGCTCCTCGATGCCCATCGCCGGGCGGTCGCCGAGGGGCGCGACGGCTTCACCGATGACGGGGCGCTCGCCGAATGGGCCGGGTTGCCGGTCGTCGTGTTCGAGGGCGACCCGCGGAACCGCAAGATCACCCAGGCCGCGGACCTGATCGAGGCCGATCGGGCATTCTCCGGCCGGGCTTTCTCCGAACCGTCGCCCGCGATATCTGATGGTGCCATGACCACCTACGTGACCCGCCTCGGCACCGGCTTCGACGTCCACGCCTTCACGGAGGGCGACCATGTCTGGCTCGGCGGCGTGAAGATCCCCGCCGACCGGGGCGTGCTCGCCCATTCCGACGGCGACGTGGCCCTGCACGCGCTCACCGACGCGCTCCTCGGCGCCATCGCCGACGGCGATATCGGCACCCACTTCCCGCCCTCCGACGAGAAGTGGCGCGGCGCCGCCTCCGACCAGTTCCTGGCCCATGCCTGCGAATTGGTGCGGGCGCGCGGCGGCAAGATCGACCATCTCGACGTAACCGTGCTGGCGGAGGCTCCGCGCATCGGCCCGCACCGAGAGGCGATCCGCGCCCGCATCGCCGAGGTCGCGGGCGTGCCGCTCTCTTCCGTCTCGATCAAGGCGACGACGACGGAAAAGCTCGGCTTCGTCGGCCGGGCCGAGGGCCTTGCCGCCCAGGCCGCCGCGACGGTGCGGCTGCCGGAGGTCTGCGCCGAGCTCGAGACCGAAGCGGAGACCAACGAGCGCCGCTCGTGATCGCCGACGCCGCCCTGCTCGCCCGCGCCGAGGCGCTGGTGCGAGCCTACGCGGCGGCGGCCAAACAAATCGCGACCGCCGAATCCTGCACCGGCGGCCTCGTCGCCGGGCTGCTCACCGCGGTGCCCGGATCCTCGGTTGTGGTGGAGCGCGGTTTCGTCACCTATTCCAACGAGGCCAAGGCCGAAGCCATCGGCGTGCCTACGGACCTCATCGTCGCGCACGGAGCGGTGAGCGAACCCGTCGCCCGCGCCATGGCAGAGGGGGCGCTCGGAGCGTCACGGGCGGACATCGCGGTCTCCGTCACCGGCATCGCCGGTCCGGGCGGCGGCAGCGAGGCGAAGCCGGTCGGGCTGGTGCATTTCGGCCTCGCCGTGAGAGGCGGAGCGACCCGGCACGTCGAGCGCCGCTTCGGAGATCCGGGACGGGCCGAGATCCGGCGGCTGTCGGTGGCGGAGGCCCTGGCGTTGCTGGAGGAGGCAGTCGGCCTCCACCGTCATTGCGAGCCGGATGGCGAAGCCATCCAGCGGCGAGACAGTTCCGAATAAAGCGATCGCTGGATGGCTTCGGCTCCGCCTCGCAAGGACGGCGGAGACGTCGGATCTCACCCCAACAATCGGTCCAGCGTGATCGGCGTCCGGCGCACCCGGATGCCCGTCGCGTGGTAGACCGCGTTGGCGATCGCGCCCGCGGTGCCGGTGATGCCGATCTCGCCGACGCCCTTGATGCCGAGCGGGTTCACATGCGGGTCGTGCTCGTCCACGAGGATCGCCTCGATCGACGGCACGTCGGCATTCACCGGCACGTGGTACTCGCCGAGATTGGCGTTCATGACGCGGCCCGAACGGGGATCGACCACGGCGTTCTCATGGAGCGCGAAGGACACGCCCCAGATCATGCCGCCGTAATACTGGCTGGTGACCAGGCGCGGGTTGACCACCCGGCCGGCGGCGAAGGCGCCGACGAGGCGGGTGACGCGGATCTGGCCGAGATCGGGATCGACGCTGACCTCGGCGAAGACCGCGCCGTGCGCGTGCATGGCGTAGGCCTCACGGGAAGCCGGATCGGCGGCGCCCTGCCCCTGCGCCGAGATGGAGGCGCGGCCGGTCCGGTTCAGGATCTCGGAGAAGGATTCGCTGCGCCCCTCGTCGTCCCGGCGCACCAGCCGCCCGTTGCTTGCGTAGACGCCGGCATTGCCGGCCCCGAACAGGGGCGAGCGCTCGTCGTTGGTGGCAAGCTCCGCGAGCTCCGCCAGCACCGCCGCGGCGGCGGAATGGATCGCCGAGCCGGCGGTGGCCGTGTGGGCCGAGCCGCCGGCGATGCCGGCATTCGGCAGGTCCGAGGTGCCGCTCTGGAAATCGAGCCGGTCAAGGTCGATCCCGAGCCCGTCGGCAGCGATCTGCGCCAGCGCGGTCCAGGCGCCCTGCCCCATATCGTGGGCGCCGAGCGCCACCGTGCCGGTGCCGTCGGCCCGGATCTCGGCCCGCGCCTCCGCCTGCATCATCAGGGCCGGGAACAGCGCGGTGCCCATGCCGTAGCCGACGAGCCGGCCGGCGGAATCGCGCATCGAGCGGGGCGCCGGACTGCGCTTGTCCCAGCCGAAGCGGGCCGCGCCCTGCGCGTAGCACTCCCGCAGGGCCTTCGACGAGAAGGGGCGGCCGGAGATCGGCTCGGCCTCGGCATAGTTCCGCAGGCGGAACTCCAGCGGATCGAGGCCGCAGGCTTCCGCCATCTCGTCGATGGCGCCCTCCAGCGCGACGCTGCCCGAGGCCTCGCCGGGCGCGCGCATGAAGAGCGGCGTGCCGGTATCGACGCGCACGCCCGAATGGCGGGTCGAGACCGCGGGCGCGGCATAGAGGTAGCGCGAGATGGCGCTGGCCGGCTCGTAGAAATCGTCGAACCGGCTCGTAGCGGTCAGGGTATGGTGGTCGAGGGCGGTGAGCGCGCCCGACGCATCGGTGCCGAGCCGCAGCGTCTGGCGCGTCTCGGCGCGGTGGCCGACGGGGCCGAACATCTGCTCCCGACGCAGCACCAGCTTCACCGGCCGGCCGACGAGCTTGGCCGCCATCACGCCGAGCACCTGCGGCCCGGACAGGAAGCCCTTCGAGCCGAAGCCGCCGCCGAGGAAGGGCGAGCGGACCAGGACGTTCTTCGGATCGAGGCCGAACAGGCCGGCGAGCCGGAGCTTGGCCATGGCGAGACCCTGGCTCGGCGTGTCGACGATCAGCCGGTCGCCGTCCCACTGCGCGACGATGGCGTGGGGTTCGAGGGCGTTGTGGTACTGCGCCGCGGTCTCGTAGGTCGTCTCGACCCGGCGCTCGGCCTGGCCCAGCCCGGCCTCGACATCGCCGCGCGACGCGGTCGTCTTGTCGCCCGCGCCGACGCCCTCGGGCACCTGCGGTTCGTCGGCGTCGAGCCCGATGCGCGGCGGCTCCACCTCGTAGCGCGGGGCCAGCAGCTCGGCGGCCTCGGTCGCCGCCTCCAGCGTCTCGGCGATCACCACCGCGATCGGCTGGTGAGCGTAGCGGACCCGGTCGTTCTGCAGCAGATCGAGCCGGAACATGAAGGGGTTGTCCTTCGCGTCCGGGTCCTGGGCGAGCCGCGGGGCGTTGGCGCCCGTCATCACCTCGACGACGCCCGGATGGGCCTTGGCCGCCGCGACGTCGAGGCCGATGACGCGGCCGCGGGCGATGCGGCTCACCGCCACCACCGCGTGGAGCAGCCCCTCCGGGCGGTTGTCGGCGGCGTAGGTCGCCGCTCCGGTGACCTTCAGGAGGCCGTCGCGGCGGGTGAGCGGCTGGCCGATGCTCGACCCGTGCCGGGCCTGCTCGTAGGCGATGTCAGGCATGGAGCGCGTCTCCCGAGAAGGCGGAGGCCGGGAGCGCCGGCAGGCGCTCCGGAGTGCCGGCGGCGGCCAGGGTCAGCGCCCGCACGATCAGGCGGCGGGCGAGCTCGATCTTGAAGGCGTTGTCGCCGGAAGGCCGGGCTTCCGCGAGGGCCGCGTCGGCCGCCTCTGCGAAGCTCCGTTCGCTCGCCTCCGCGCCGGCCAGCACCGTCTCGGCGGCGCGGGCGCGCCACGGCTTGAGCGCGACGCCGCCGAGCGCGATCCGCGCCTCGCCGATCCGTCCGCCGTCGAGCCGCAGCGAGGCCGCCGCCGAGACCACGGCGAAGGCGTAGGACGTGCGGTCGCGGACCTTGAGGTAGCGGGAATGGCCGGCGAATACCGCCGCCTCCGCCGGCAGGCGGAGCGCCACGATGAGATCGCCAGGCTCCAGCACCGTCTCCCGGTCCGGCCGATCCTCGGGAAGCCGGTAGAGCGCGTCGAGCGGCACCTCGCGGGCGCCGCCCTTGCCCTCGATCTCGACGACCGCGTCGAGCGAGACCAGCGGCACGCAGAAATCGGACGGGTGCGTCGCGATGCAGTGCTCGCTCCAGCCGAGCACGGCGTGAAGCCGCGTCTCGCCGCCCCGCGCGTCGCAGCCGGCGCCGGGGTCGCGCTTGTTGCAGGCGCTTGCCGGGTCGTAGAAGTAGGGGCAGCGGGTCCGCTGCAGCAGGTTGCCGGCCACCGTCGCGGCGTTGCGCAACTGCGCCGAGGCGCCGGACAACAGCGCTTCCGCCACCGCCGGATGCGCCTTCGCGAAGCCCCGGTCGTAGGCGAGGTCGCTGTTGCGGACGAGGGCGCCGATGCGCACCCCGCCACCGGGCAGATGCTCGATCCGGTCGAGGCCCGGCAGATGCGTCACGTCCACGAGCCGGCCGGGACGGGCGATGTTGCCCTTCATCAGGTCGAGGAGATTGGTGCCGGCGGCGAGGTAGGCCGCACCCGGCTCGGCGGCCGCGGCGACGGCCTCGGCGACGCTCCCCGCGCGGACGTAGTCGAAGCGGTTCACGCGGCCTCTCCCTGCTCGGTGCCGGCCAGCCGGGCCTGCGCGTCGAGGACGGCCTGCGTGATGCCGATATAGGCGCCGCAGCGGCAGAGATTGCCGCTCATCCCCTCTCGGACCCGCTCGGGATCGTCGCCCGCCTGGCCTTCGCGGATCAGGCCGACGGCGCTCATGATCTGCCCCGGCGTGCAGAAGCCGCACTGGAAGCCGTCATGCTCGATGAAGGCGGACTGGACCGGGTGAAGCTGCTCGCCCCGGGCCAAGCCCTCGATGGTGAGAACCTCGGCACCGTCGAGGCTCACGGCGAGCGCGAGGCAGGAATTCACCCGCCGCCCGTTCACGAGCACCGTGCAGGCGCCGCACTGGCCCCGGTCGCAGCCCTTCTTCGAGCCGGTCAGATCGAGGCGTTCACGAAGGAGATCGAGGAGGGTGACCCGCGGATCGTCGAGTTCGATCGCGCGGGGCTCACCGTTGACGGTCAGCGTCAGACGAAAAGTCATGCGGAGACGGCTCCCAGGCCCGCGTCCTGTCTGGAAGCGTTTCAATTAGCCCGGCCGTTTCCGGCGACCAGTGCGGCGAAACGGATTCGGTCAGCCCGCCTCAGCCGCGACGGATGCCCAATCGCCGCGAATCCCGGACCGCGATGCTCTCCGCCTCTGTTCGCGTTTCGGCGCTCAGGTTCAGCAGCACATCGATGAGCGGCTGCGCGCTCTCCATCACGGCTTGATTGCGGGTCTGGAGCGCGAGATCCGGCGCGTCCGGCGCCTCGTAGGGGGCCGAGATCCCGGTGAAGTTCGGAATCTTGCCGGCCCGGGCACGATCGTAGAGACCCTTGGGATCGCGCGCTTCGCAGACCGCGAGCGGCGTGTCGATGAAGACTTCGAGGAAGGGGATGTCCCCCGCGATGGCCCGCGCTGCCGCCCGCTCGGCGCGGAACGGCGAGATGAGTGACACGATCACCACGAGGCCGGCATCCGCCATGAGGCGGGCGGCCTCTGCGGCGCGGCGGATATTCTCGACCCGGTCGGCCGCCGTGAAGCCGAGGTCGCGGTTGAGACCCTGACGAAGGTTGTCGCCGTCGAGCACCATGGTGCTGCGGCCGGCTTCCGTCAGTCCCCGATCGACCGCGTCGGCGATGGTCGACTTTCCGGCGCCGGACAGACCGGTCAGCCACGCGATGGCCGGGCGTTGTCCCATCCGGGCCCAGCGCCGCTCGCGCGGTTGCAGCGGCTGCCACGTCACGTCGGACTTGCGTGTGGTCGTGAGAGTCATCGCCTTGAGCGGTTTCCCCGGCTGCCACGGATCGCCATCGAACGATGCAGTGAGCAACCTTGATCTGCGCGTCCGCCGGCGTCTAGCCGGCTCGGTTGAGGAACCGTGTCTCACGCCTCGCGTGAAAAGAAAACGCTTAGATTCATGCAAAATCGAGAAACATAACGATGTTAACGCGCCTGCCGAGGAACAACCATACCGTCACCCGATAGATCGCTGGGTAGCCCGTGGCTATTCAGCGAATGAGAGTCCCAGATGGCGCCGCTTTTCTTCATCCATCTGCCTAAGACGGGCGGGACAAGCCTGCGCCGCGCCGCTGAACAGATTTTTCCACGCTCGAAGATCCTGATGGCCTATGGGCGTGATGCGAAGACGACCAGCCCATTCGCGAACGAAGTGATGCATCACAGCCCGGACTTGCCGATCGAGGGCAAGCTGGCGGCGCTCTCCGACCACATCGTCGCGCACGACATCGCTTTCTTCGCGAGCCATATGAGCGCGGCCCACCTGCCCTGCTACGATCCGGCCCGCGCCTTCGCCCTGTTCCGGTCGGTGCCGGAGCAGGTGCTCTCCTATTACACCTTCCAGAAGGCGCAGAAGCGCACGCAAGACCGCTTCGAGGTCTTCATCGAGAAGCCCGAGAACAGGAACATCCAGAGCAGATCCTTCGGCCCGGCGGATGTCGATGAAGTCGGCGTGGTCGGGATTCTGTCGGACTATGCCGGTTTCGTTGCCCGGCTCAACGCTCGTTTCGGCACCGCTTTCCCGGTGCTTCACCGCAACCGCCGCTCACCCCTGAGCCGATTGACCGCTCCCTCCCTCGATCCCGAGATGCGGGCGCATCTCGAACAGCTCAATCCGGAGGATGTGGAGTTGTACCGCCGGGCCGAAGCGCGCTGGCGCCGGGACACGCGATGACGAGGCACGGAAAGGCGGCGTCCCGCGCAATGCGGCACGTCCGATGTGCCGGATTGCCCTGCGCATGCGCTGAATTTCTCGAAGCTGAAGCAACAGACTAGGTTTGGTATCGGGTTCATTGCAGGGCCGTGCCGAACGGCGCAGAACATTGCGAATCGGATTCGCGTCGATTAACTATCGACGCATTCGCGTTCGAGCAGGGAGGCGCAGCATGGTTGTCGGCACCGTCTCCCCTCGCGCAGGAACCGCTTTGCTTCCTGCCGGAATCGCCTAGGCGCATTCCTCCGCCGCCCGGCCTGACGGCCCAGGCGGCGTACGCACCCTTCCCGATCTGATCTCGCCGGACCGCGGCCTTGGCCCGCGGCGCCCGGGTCCCTCGGAGCCGACGCGTCGTCGTCGGGCGCTGCCATGTCCCTGTCCTCCCCCCGGCGCGCGGATGCTGTCCGCCGCGTTCTCGCCTTCGTCGTCCGCGGTTGGCGCGAGCGCCTCGGCCTCGTCTCCGCCCTCGTTTCCGCGATCACGCTCGCCACCTTGGCCGACGTGATGCTGCCGCTCTATGCCGGGCGTCTGGTCGATGCGCTCGCCGGCGCCGAGCGGCACGCCGCCCTGCAGGCCGCGCTGCCGGCCTTCGCCGCGATGACCGCGCTGAGCCTCGCGACCGTGGTGCTGCGCCACGTCGCCTGGAGCCTCGTGGTGCCGCTCACGCTCGGCACCATGTCCGACATCGCCCGCCGGAGCTTCGCCCGCGTGCAGCGTTTCTCGACCGAGTGGCACGCCAACACCTTCTCGGGCTCCACCGTGCGCAAGATCTCGCGCGGGATGTGGGCGCTCGACGGGCTGAACGACGTGCTGCTGCTCTCGATCCTGCCCTCCGTCGTCGTGCTCGCGGGTACGACGGTGGTGCTCGGGCTGCACTGGCCGGCCATGGGTGCGGTGATCGGGATCGGCGCGCTCGGCTATGTCGGCACCGCGATCGTCCTGGCGACGCGGGTGATCGCGCCCGCGGCCACGCTCTCGAACGCCCTCGACACGCGGCTCGGCGGCGCGCTCAGCGATACGATCGGCAACAACGCCGTGGTGAAGGCGTTCGGCGCCGAGGCGCGGGAGGACGAGCGGCTCGCCCGCGTCCTGTCGAAGTGGCGGCGGCGCACCCGGCGCACCTGGATGATCGTGACCTGGAGCGGCACGGCCCAGCTCGGGCTGCTGCTCGCCTTCCGCACCGCGATCGTCGCCACGGCCCTCTGGCTGTGGTGGCAGGGGCAGGCGAGCCCCGGCGAGGTCGCCTACGTGCTGACCACCTACTTCGTGGTGCACGGCTATCTCCGCGACATCGGCGGCCACATCAACCACCTGCAGCGCTCGGTCAACGAGATGGAGGAACTGGTCGCGCTCGAATCCGAGCCCGTCGGCGTCGCCGACCGGCCGGGGGCGGTGCCGCTCGCCGTGAGCGGCGGCGCGATCCGCTTCGACGGGGTGCGCTTCCATTACGGCACGCACGGCACGCCGCTCTACGACGGGCTGTCGGTGTCGATCCCGGCGGGCCAGCGCGTCGGCCTCGTCGGGCGCTCGGGCTCCGGCAAGACCACCTTCGTCAAGCTGATCCAGCGGCTCTACGACGTGAGCGGCGGGCGCGTGCTCATCGACGGGCAGGACGTGGCGTCGGCGACGCAGGCCAGCTTGCGGGCGCAGGTCGCCATCGTCCCGCAGGAGCCGGTGCTGTTCCACCGCTCGCTCGCCGAGAACATCGCCTACGGCCGGCCCGGCGCCTCGGCGGAGGCGATCGAGCGGGCGGCGCGGCTCGCCAACGCCCACGACTTCATCGCCCGGCTGCCGAAGGGCTACGCCACGCTGGTGGGCGAGCGCGGGGTGAAGCTCTCCGGCGGCGAGCGGCAGCGGGTGGCGCTCGCCCGCGCGTTCCTCGCGGACGCGCCGATCCTGATCCTGGACGAGGCGACCTCCAGCCTCGATTCGGAATCCGAGGCGCTGGTGCAGGAAGCGATGGAGCGGCTGATGCGCGGGCGCACCGCCATCGTCATCGCCCACCGTCTCTCGACGGTGCGCGCCCTCGACCGCATCCTCGTGTTCGACCGCGGCCGCGTCGTCGAGGACGGGCCGCACGCCGCGCTGATGCGGCGACCGAACGGCGCCTATCGGGCGCTGTTCGAGCGGCAGACGATGCTGGCGGAGAGCGCGTGAGAATCCTGTTCGTCTGCGGCCGGGCCCGCGCCCGCAGCCCGACCGCGGAACAGGTGTTTTCGCGATGGCCGGGCGTGGAAACGGCCTCGGCCGGCGTTTCGGAGGATGCCGACGAGCCCGTGGACGCCGATCATCTCGCCTGGGCCGAGATCATCGTGGTGATGGAGCGCGCCCATCGGCGCAAGCTGATGCGCCGCCTCGGCCCGGCCCTGCGCCATGCCCGGATCGTCTGTCTCGACGTGCCCGACGACTACGCCTTCATGGAGCCGGCGCTGGTGACTCTGCTGGAGGCGCGGGCGGGGCGGTTCCTTCCGCGATAGGAGGCAGAGGCGCAAAGGGCGAGCGACCGGTCGGGAAACAAGGCCGAAGCATTGATCTTCTTGTTGGCACTCAGGGGACGTCCATGAAGCGGATCCGCACGCATCCCGGCGAGTATCTCTCGGAAGAGTATTTACAGCCGCTCGGCCTCAGCGCCCGCCGGCTCGCAATCGAGATCGGCGTCCCGGCCAATCGCATCACGGAACTCGTCCGGACGCGCCGCGGGATCACGGCCGACACCGCGCTTCGACTGGCGCGCTATTTCGGAACGACCCCGCAATTCTGGATGAATTTCCAGGCTGGTTACGATCTCTCCAAGGCACAGGCTGAGACGGACTACTCGACCATTCCTCAGCGAGCGCCCGCCGA
>NZ_BPRD01000101.1 GCF_022179745.1 Methylorubrum podarium | reverse complement strand
GCGGGCGGCCTCGGCCGCGAGCCGGCGCACGGCGGCGTCACCCAGGCTGCGGTCGGCGATGAGCGCGTCGAAGGCGACGCCCGAGAGCGCGTCGAGGCCGGCCTCCGCGCTGCCGACGACCACCGCCGCCGCGCCCGAGCGGCTGAGCCGCCGCGCCAGGAACGGCGCCTGGAACGGCGAGCCGGCCACGATCAGCACTTTTCGCGATGCAAGGCCGGGGATTGCGGGAGCCGTCGCGCCCTCCGTCGCGGGCAGCGGCAGCACGACCCGGAAGATCGAGCCGCGCCCCACGGTCGAGCGCGCCTCGATCGTGCCGTTCATGCGCTCCACGAGGCGGCGGGTGATGGCGAGCCCCAGTCCCGTCCCCTCGTGGCTCGCGCTGTCCTCGCCCTGCTCGAACTCCTCGAACAGGATCGGGATGCGCTCCTCCGGAATGCCCGGCCCGGTATCCTCGACGGTGAGGACGAGCCCCTCCCCCGCCGCGGCGAGGCTGACGCCGACGCCGCCGGCCTGGGTGAACTTGATGGCGTTGCCGGCCAAGTTCACCAGGATCTGCCGCACCCGGTCGGCGTCGCCGACGCGCGAGGCCACGAGGTCGTCGGCGATGTCGAGGGCGATCTCCAGGCCCTTGTCCTGCGCGCGCGGCGCCAGCAACTCGACCACGCCCTCGACCAGGGCGGCGACGTCGAAGGGCTCGGCGGCGAGGTCGAGGCGGCCGGCCTCGATGCGGGAGAAATCGAGGATGCCGTCGACGAGGCCGAGCAGCGCCTTGCCGCTGGTGCGGAAGGCCTCGACATAAGTGCGCTGCTCGGGGTCGAGACGGGTTTCGAGCAGCAGGTCGGCCATGCCGAGGATGCCGTTCAACGGCGTGCGCAATTCGTGGCTGACCGTGGCGAGGAAGCGGGACTTGGCGACGTTGGCGGTCTCCGCCCGGCTCTTCGCCTCGTCGAGGGAGCGCGCCGCCTCGACGCGCTCGGTGACGTCCTGACCCGCCCGCAGCCAGTTCGGGCCGGCCGTGCTGCCGTTCACCGGCATCTCGATGAAGGAGAACCAGCGCGGCACGCCGTCCACCGGCACCAGGCGCTCCTCGACCACACGCACGCCGTCGGGGCGCTGCTCGACTGCGCCGCGCTCGATCACCTCCGGGGTCAGGGTCGAGCCGATCAGTTCCAGCGGCTTCACGCCGAGCAGCGCGGCGAAACCCTCGCTGGCGAAGGTGATCCGCCCCTGCCCGTCCCGTTGCACCACGGCCTGGGTCGTGGCCTCGACCAGCACCCGGTAGCGCTCCTCGCTCTCGGCGATCTGCCAGAGCCGGTCCTGAAGCGCCTCGGTCATATCGGAATCCGGCACGACGGGCTCGCGGCGGCGGAGCGACACCACGATCAGCGCCAGCATCGCGGCCGCGATG
>NZ_BPRD01000100.1 GCF_022179745.1 Methylorubrum podarium | reverse complement strand
CGACGCGCTCTACGACGCCGGCCTCGACCACGTGCAGCTCTCGGTGCAGGGCGTCGATGCGGCGAATGCGGAAAAAATCGGCGGGTTGAAGAACGCGCAACCCCAAAAAATGCAGTTCGCCGCCCGCGTCACCGAACTCGGCCTGCCGCTGACGCTGAACTCGGTGATCCACCGCGGCAACATCCACGAGGTGCCGGGCTTCATCGACCTCGCGGTCAAGCTCGGCGCCAAGCGGCTGGAGGTGGCCCACACGCAGTATTACGGCTGGGCCTACGTCAACCGCGCCGCGCTGATGCCGGACAAGGCCCAGGTCGACGAGTCGATCCGCATCGTCGAGGCCGCGCGCGAGCGGCTGAAAGGCCAGCTCGTCATCGACCTCGTGGTGCCGGACTACTACGCCAAGTACCCGAAGGCCTGCGCCGGCGGCTGGGGCCGCAAGCTGATGAACGTGACGCCCCAGGGCAAGGTCCTGCCCTGCCACGCCGCCGAGACCATCCCCGGCCTCGAATTCTGGTACGTGAACGACCACTCGCTGGGCGACATCTGGGCGCGGTCGCCGGCCTTCGCGGCCTATCGCGGCACGTCCTGGATGAAGGAGCCCTGCCGCTCCTGCGACCGGCGCGAGAAGGATTGGGGCGGCTGCCGCTGCCAGGCGCTGGCGCTCACGGGCGACGCCGCCAACACCGATCCGGCCTGCTCGCTCTCGCCGCTTCACGCGAAAATGCGGGATCTTGCCAAGGAAGAGGCTGCCGAGAACCCGCCCGACTATATATACCGCAGCATCGGGACGAATGTGCAAAATCCCCTGAGCGAAAAGGCACCCCTTTGAGACGGACTATCCTGGCGGCCGCCGTCACGGCGGCTCTCTCGACGACGCTTCTCGCGGCCGCGCCCCTCGCCTGGGCGGCCTCGGACCCGGCCCCCAAGGAAACGGCCAAGGACCCGACCAAGGACGCGGCCGCGGCACCCAATGCCGGCGACCTGCTCTTCGAGCAGCCGCAGATGAAGAACACGGCGCCCGGCAGCACGCTGACCTACGACTACCTGCGCCGCAGCGGGATCGTGAGGGGACCCTACGGCCCGCCGCTCAACGACGCGATCAAGCTGACCATCGAGCCTGGCAAGAGCGCCGAGAGCCGCGACATCCAGGTGCAGATGTTCTCCGGCGGCAACCGCGTCCCGGCCGGCCCCTTCCAGGACATGGCCGGCAATCCCGTGCTGCCCCTGTTCCTGGAAAACCACCTGAAGGGTCTCGCGGGCCTGCTCGAGGCTAATCCGCGCTACATCAAGAACGCGATCCGCAAGGGACTGCGCGAGAAGGCGACGGTCACCCCGGTCCAGATCGATTTCAAGGGCCGCAAGGTCGATGGCTGGCGCGTCGAGATGAAGCCTTTCGAGGGCGACGCGCAGACCGAGCGGATGCGCGGCTTCGACTCCACCACCTACACCTTCGTCGTGGCGCCGGAAGTGCCGGGCGAGATCGTTTCGATCGAGGCACGGACCCTGAAGCCGGATGGCGGCGAACTCCTCGAAGAGAGGCTCGATTATGACCAGAAGGATTCCTGAGGTCGCCCTCGCCGCGGCGCTGGCGGCGGCGCTCCTCGCCGCACCCGCGCGCGCCGACGAGAACGACTACCCGACCGATGCGCGGGCCGACTACGTCTTCGGCTGCATGGCCGCCAACGGCCAGACCCGCGAGGCGCTGGAGAAATGCTCCTGCTCGCTGGACGCACTCGCCTCGATCCTGCCCTACGACAAGTACGTGCAGGCGAGCACGATCCTGTCGATGCGCCAGGGCATCGGCCAGCGCACCACGGCGTTCAAGTCGACCAAGATGTTCGACGACAAGGTGGCCGACCTTCGCCGCGCCCAGGCCGAGGCGGAGATCCGCTGCTATCGCGGCGCCTCCTGAAGCGCGACGAGACCGGGGCGGCGCGCGGATTGGATCTGGCGAAACCCCGTCGGAGGGGCTAGGCCGGCAGACCCGGCCTGACAGCTCTGATCCGCGATGCCGCCCGACACGCCCGCTCCCTCGACCCGCCTGAACACCCTGCTGCCCGACCTCGGCCGGCGCACCCTGGTGATGGGCATCCTCAACGTCACGCCGGACTCGTTCTCGGACGGCGGCCGTTTCGAGGGGGTCGAGGCGGCGCGGGCGCAGGCCGCGGCGCTCACGGAGGCCGGCGCCCACATCCTCGATATCGGCGGCGAATCGACCCGGCCCGGCCACACCCCGGTTCCGGCCGCGGAGGAGCAGGCGCGCGTCCTGCCCGTGATCGAGGCGGTGGCGCCGGGTCTGCCGGTTCCGATCTCGATCGACACCTACAAGGCGTCCACGGCGGAGGCCGCGCTCCGGGCCGGCGCCAGCCTCGTCAACGACGTCTGGGGCCTGCAGCGCGAGCCGGACATCGCCCGCGTGGCCGCCGACCACGGCGCCCCGGTCATCGTCATGCACAACCGCGAGACGGTCGACGCCTCCCTCGACATCGTTGCCGACATGCTGCGCTTCTTCGAGCGCTCGCTCGCCATCGCCCGCCGCGCCGGCATTCCGGACGGCGACATCGTGCTCGATCCCGGCATCGGCTTCGGCAAGAGCTGGGAGCAGCATCTCGAGGCCCTGCGCCGGCTCCCCGAGATCCGGGCGCTGGGCTTCCCCCTCCTCGTCGGCGTCTCGCGGAAAAGCCTGCTCGGCCGCCTCCACGACCGTGAGACGGCCCCGCGCGACCGTCTCGTCGGCTCGCTCGCCGCGCATGTGCTGGCCGGCTCCCTCGGCGCCGACATCGTGCGCGTCCACGACGTGGCACCGCATGTCGAGGCGCTGCGGGTGCTCGACGCGGTGATGCGCCCCGACGCGGCATCGGGACCCGTTCATGGCTGACCGCATCCTCGTCCACCGCCTCGCGGTCTTCGCCCGTCACGGGGTGCTGCCGGAGGAGGAGCGGCTCGGCCAGCGCTTCTACATCTCCCTCGAATGCCGCCTCGACCTGTCGCAGGCCGGGCGCAGCGATGATGTCGCCGCCACCGTGAGCTACGCCGATCTGGCCGAGATCGCCCTCGACATCGCCAGCATTCGGCGCTTCGCCCTGATCGAGGCCCTGGCCGAGGCGATCGCCGAGACCTGCCTCGCGCGCTTTCCCCGCATCGAGACGATCGCCGTGCGGATCGACAAGCCGAGCGCGCCGATCCCCGCCGTGCTCGACTACGCCGCGATCGAGATCGTGCGCGGCCGTGCGGACCGGGCGCAGACGCAAGATTCGACGCAAGACTCGACGACGGAGACGAGATGACGCGCGCCTATCTCGGGCTCGGCAGCAATATCGGCGACAAGGCCGCGATGCTGGCCCAGGCCGTCGAGCGCCTCGCGGCGACGCCCGGCATCCGGGTCACGGCGCGCTCCTGCGATTACCGCACGCCGCCCTGGGGCGACACCGATCAGGACTGGTTCCTCAACGCGGCCGTCGCCATCGACACCGTGTTGACGCCGCACGGATTGCTGGAGGTCTGCCTGTCGATCGAGGCGGCGCTCGGGCGCGTCCGCGAGCGCCGCTGGGGGCCGCGGGTGATCGACATCGACGTGCTGGCCTACGAGGGCGCGGAGGTCTCCGACGAGCGCCTCGTGCTGCCGCACCGCTTCGTCCGCGAGCGCGCCTTCGTGCTGGTGCCGCTCGCCGAGATCGCCCCCGATCTTGTCGTCGGCGGCGAGACGGTCGCGGCGGCTCTGGCCAAGCTCGATCGGACCGGGATCGAGCGCGTCGAATGAAAAAGGCCCGAACCGCGGTTCGGGCCTTCGCATGGCGCATCATACCATTTCGGCTTGATCGCTTCGGGATTTGCCGGGCTCCGTCATCGCGAGGCGGAGCCGAAGCGATCCAGGTCGCGACCAATCAGGAAATGTCGCGCCCTGGATTGCCACGGCTTCGCCTCGCAA
>NZ_BPRD01000099.1 GCF_022179745.1 Methylorubrum podarium | reverse complement strand
GCGGCGGTCAACGCCGCCTTCATGGATCATTTCCAGTCCATGGGCCGCGCCCACTTCACCGTGCGCCGGCTGGAGCGCGCCTACGGCAAGGAGACGGTGCGCGCGGCCTATCTCGAGGAGAAGGCGGCGCTCGGCCTCGGGTGAGGGGGCCGCACTCCGCTGGCCGACGACCGATCCCGTCCTCGCCCTCATCCTGAGGTGGCGGCGCGAAGCGTCGCCCTCGAAGGATCCTCCAGGTCCCGCGCGATCCCTGGAGGATCCTTCGAGGCCCGCTGGCGCGGGCACCTCAGGATGAGGAGGAGGATGGGAGAGGCGGGCGCCTCATACCGTTTCCGGTTGATCACTTCGGTTTCACCATCCGCCGTCATTGCGAGGCGAAGCCGTGGCAATCCAGGGCGCGACATTTCCGGAGAGGTCGCGCCCTGGATCGCTTCGCTGCCGCTCGCGATGACGGGATGGGGTACGGCCCGAGGTGATCAGCCGGAAACCGTATCAGAGCCTCATGGCCACACCTTGATCGTCACCGGCCGGCGCACGAGGTCGCGGTCGGAGGTGATGGTGCAGCCCTCCGTGCGCAGGGTCGCGAAGGTGAGCAGCCCGCTCTCGCCGACATCGTCGAAGTTGCGGCCCTTCGCGCCCGGATCGAGCAGGGACGGGTAGGCGATGAGCCGGCCTTTCGCCGTGCAGGGATCGTCGTAGAGCGTCGCCCCGGCGAGCAGCAGCCGCGGCACGTCCCAGGTCAGCAGGTCGCGCGAACTGCTCCAGTAGAAGCCCGATTCCGGGAAGACGCCGCCCTTCGCCGCCATGAACACGGCGATCCAGGCGCCGCTGCCGCGGTGGCGCACCACCGCGCCGACGGGAGCGGGAAACGGTGCCACCGGCTTGCAGGTGTCGGCGAGCTTGACCGGCTTGCGGTAGGGGTCGGGGAAGGCGGCGGTGAAGCCGGTGCCGGTCCAGGCGCGCCAGCTCGCCGGATCGTCGGGCCGCTCGGTCCGGAACAGGCAGACGCCCGCCGCCTGGTCGCTGCCGGGCCGGTCCCAGCCGGTGGTCGAGGCGAAGACGTAGCGGTAGCGCCCCTCGCCGACGATGTTGGAGGGGTTGAAGAAGCCCCGGTGCCGGCCCTGGCCCTCCTCCTGCCGGAACGGCGCGCCGGCCACCACCGCGGGCGGCGTCGCGCGGGCGAAGCTGCGGCCCCCGTCGCGGGAGAAGGCCGCCGTGACCGTGTTGTACCAGCACTCCATGTAGACCTTGGAGCGGCAGCGGCCCTCGTGCTCGTTGGCCTGGTACTCGTGGTGGAGGAGGGCGGCGACGGTCGTGCCGTCCTCGGTCCAGGTGGCGGTGATCCAGGAGCGGTCGTCGTAGAGCGCCGGATCGGGCTTCTCGCCGGAATCGAGCACCACCCGGCAATCGATCTTGAGACTGTCGAAGTCCGGGCCGCGCAAGGCGCGGTTGCGGTAGTGCAGGCCGTAGAGCGCGATTCCGCCCGACGCGTCGCGAAAGGCGCGGGCGGGGGCGTCGGGCACGTCGGCGCCGTCGCAGGCGTCGCGGGTGGCGGAAAAGATCGTCCGCTCCGGTCCCGTCAGGGTGAGCGCCGAGAGCGGCGGCTCCGGGGCGGCCCGGGCCGGCGGCGCGAGGCCGCAGGCGGTCGCGAGGACACCGAAGAGGAGACGGCCAAGGGGACGAGACGATCTGGACATCGCGAATAGATTGCGTTTTGAACCGTTACAGGGAGCTTGTCCGCATCCGCCGGAGCGAGCGCCGTCCACAGGCTGCCCCATGCTAGTTCTGATCCTCGGCCTCGTGCTGTTCCTCGGCACGCACGCCTTCTCCATGGCCCGGGCCAAGCGCGCGGAGGTGATCGGCCGGATCGGCGAGAACCGGTTCAAGCTCGGCTACACCCTGCTCTCGGCGCTGGGCCTGATCCTCACCGTCACCGGCTACGGCCTCTACCGGCAGGAGGGCATGATCCCGGTCTGGTCGCCGCCGCTCTGGACCCGGCATCTCGCCGTGCTGCTGACGCTGTTCGCCTTCATCAGCCTCGCGGCGACCTACCTGCCGGGCCACATCCGCACCCGGCTCAAGCACCCGATGCTGCTGGCCGTGAAGATCTGGGCGACCGCCCACCTGCTCGCCAACGGCGATCTCGGCTCGATCCTGCTGTTCGGCGCCTTCCTCGCCTGGGCGGTGGCGGCGCGCATCAGCGCCAAGCGCCGGACGCTGACCGCGGGGCAGGTGGCGGATCAGCACGGCGGGCAGGCCGCCCCGGCCGGCTGGCGCAACGACGCCATCGCCGTCGTGGTCGGCGTCGTGGCGTGGTTCGTGTTCGGCAAGTACCTGCACCCGCTGCTCATCGGCGTCGCCGCCTGGCCGGGACAGGCCTGACCCCCATTCGCCAAAGCGGGGACGCTGTGCTAGGCGCCCTCGACACGACGACGAGCGAGGCGAGAGCGCTTCCCGCGAGGGGCGCCCGGATTTGTCATGGCCGAGAACAACGAATTCATCCGCGAGGTCGATGAGGATTACCGCCGCGACCAGATCGCCAAGATCTGGAAGCGCTACAACGCGCTGATCATCACCGCGGCGATCCTCCTCGTGGCCGGCGTCGGCGGCTACAATTACTGGCGCCACGCCGAGCGCACCCGCGCCGAGGCGGCCTCCGAGCGCTACGATCAGGCCAGCCGCCTCGCCAAGGACGGCAAGGTCGAGGACGCGGACCGCGACTTCGCCGCGATCCGGACCGACGGGCCGGGCGGCTACGCCCTGCTCGCCCGCTTCCGCCTCGCCGCCGAGACGGCCAAGCGCGATGCCGTCGCCGGGGCGGCGGCCTACGACGGGCTCGCGGCCGATACCGGCATCGGCGATTCCCTGCGCGACCTCGCCCGCCTGCGCGCGGCCCTGCTGCGCCTCGACGGGTCCGACCCGAACGCGGCCCTGGCGAGCCTCCAGGGGCTGGCCGCCCCGACCAACGCCTACCGCCACACCGCCCGCGAGATGCTCGGCCTGACCGCGCTCAAGCGCGGCGACACCGAGGGCGCCGGCCGCTGGTTCGACCAGATCAGCGCCGACACCGAGACGCCCCAGGGCCTGCGCCAGCGGGTCGAGGTCTACGAGGCGCTGGTCGCCGGCGGCCCCGTCACCGTGACGGAAGCCAAGCCCGAGAACGCCGCCCCGCCGCCGATCACCCGCTGACGGCGCGGACGCAACCGCCTATCTTCTCGAGCATCGTCCCGAACGGTGGCCTCCGGCTTTCGGAAAAAGTTGTTTCCCATGGATCTGCCGACCGTCGCGATCGTCGGACGCCCGAATGTCGGCAAGTCGACCCTGTTCAACCGGCTGGTCGGGCGCAAGCTCGCCCTGGTGGACGACCGCCCCGGCGTGACCCGCGACCGCCGCGAGGGCGAGGGCTTCATCGGCGACGTCGCCTTCCGCGTCATCGACACCGCCGGCCTCGAGGAGGCGGACGCCGATTCGCTGCTCGGCCGCATGCGCGCCCAGACCGAGGCCGCGATCCTCGAAGCCGACGCGGTCCTGTTCGTCATCGACGCCCGCGCCGGCGTGCTGCCCGCCGACCGGCCCTTCGCCGAACTGGTGCGCCGCTCCGGCTGCCCGGTCATCCTCATCGCCAACAAGGCGGAGGGCGGCGCCGGGATGGCCGGCGCCTACGAGGCGTTCTCGCTGGGGCTCGGCGACCCGATCCCCTTCTCCGCCGAGCACGGCGAGGGCCTGGGCTCGCTGCAGGATGCGCTCCGCGAGGTTCTGCCCGAGCCCGACGACGAGGAGGAGGACGAGGAGGGCGGCAAGGGCCTGCGCGTCGCCATCGTCGGGCGGCCGAACGCGGGCAAGTCCACCCTGATCAACCGGATGATCGGCGAGGACCGCCTCCTCGTCGGCCCCGAGGCCGGCATCACCCGCGACTCGATCTCCCTCGACTGGGAGTGGCGCGGGCGCCGGATCAAGCTGCACGACACCGCCGGCATGCGCCGCCGCGCCCGCATCGACGACAAGCTGGAAAAGCTCGCGGTCTCCGACGGGCTGCGCGCCGTGCGCTTCGCCGAGGTCGTGGTCGTGCTCCTCGACGCGACGATTCCCTTCGAGAAGCAGGATCTCACCATCGTCGATCTCGTCGAGAGCGAGGGCCGCGCCGTGGTGATCGGCCTCAACAAGTGGGATCTCGTCGCCGACCAGCCGGGCCTGCTCAAGAGCCTGCGCGAGGATTGCACCCGCCTGCTGCCGCAGGTGCGCGGCGTCGCGGTGGTGCCGCTCTCGGGGCTCGCCGGGGAGGGCATCGACAAGCTGATGCAGGCGGTGGTCGACGCCTCCGAGGTGTGGAGCCGGCGCGTCTCCACGGCGCGGATCAACGCGTGGCTCACCGACGCGCTCCAGCGCAACCCGCCGCCCGCGGTCTCGGGCCGGCGCATCAAGATCCGCTACGCCACCCAGGTGAAGAGCCGCCCGCCGCACTTCGCCCTGTTCGGCAACCAGCTCGACGCCCTGCCGAAATCCTACACCCGCTACCTCGTCAACGGCCTGCGCGAGGCCTTCGACCTGCCCGGCACGCCGATCCGGCTGTCCCTGCGCACGTCGAAGAACCCGTTCGACAAGGGCTGATCAGCGAGGGCTGATCGACGAGGGCGGACGGCCCGGGCGGGCGGTGTCCCGCCGGCCCCGCGCCCGAGAAAGAAAAGACGTCCTTCTCGGAACCGATCGCGGAGGGATTCGCTCTCCTCAGACGCCGATCATTGGGAGGCCGAACCCTTGCCCGCCGCGTGCAGGTCCTTAGCTTTTCGGCTCCTTCCCGAACGGACATTTTCCCCATGGCCGGATCGTCTTCCGCCGCTTCCGTGCGGCTGACGAAGCGCGGCGAGCCGCGCACGCTCGTCCTCCTGGGCCTCGCCGCCCTGGCGGCGCTTGCCGTGATCGCGGCGTTCCTGGTCCTGCTCGCGCAGGGCGCGGGCGGGGGCACCCTCAAGGCCGTGAGCGAGGGGCTGGCGAGCCGCGGCTTCTGGACCGCCGTCGCGGTCGGGCTCGCGGCGCAGACGGTCGACGGCGCGCTCGGCATGGCCTACGGCATCACCTCGACCACCTTCCTGCTCTCCACCGGCGTGCCGCCGGCGGCGGCCTCGGCCTCCGTGCACGTGGCCGAGATCTTCACCACCGCCTTCTCCGGCCTGTCGCACTGGCGGCTCGGCAACGTCGACAGCGCCCTGTTCCGGCGCCTGCTGATCCCCGGCGTGATCGGCGCCGTGGCGGGGGCCTATCTCCTGACGTCCGTCGACGGCGACACCATCAAGCCGTTCGTCTCGGTCTACCTGCTCGGGATGGGGCTCTACGTCCTGTCGAAGGCGTTCCGCACGCTGAAAACCCGGCGCGAGCCGCCCCGCGCGGTGGTGCCGCTGGCGCTCGGCGGCGGCTTCGTCGACGCGGTCGGCGGCGGCGGGTGGGGGCCGGTGGTGACGACGACGCTGGTCGGCGGCGGGCAGGACCCGCGCACCTCCATCGGTTCGGTCAACGCGGCGGAGTTCTTCGTCGCGCTGGCGAGCGGGGTGTCCTTCACCCTGCTCGGCGGGCTGACCCACTGGACCACCATCGCCGGCCTCGTCGCCGGCGGGCTGTTCGCCGCGCCCGTCGCCGCGCTGCTGGTGCGGGTGATCCCGGCACGGGCGCTGATGGTCGTGGTGGGTCTCCTGATCGCGGGCTTGAGCCTCGTGAACCTCGCCGGGCTGTTCGGCTGAAGCATCGTCCCGGCAGGGGGGCGGCTTTCGGGTGAAGTCGATGCTTCATACGGTTTCCGGTTGATCACCTCGGGCCTTGTCCAATCCCGTCATCGCGAGGCGGAGCCGAAGCGATCCAGAGCGCGACCGATCCGGAAAGGTCGCGCTCTGGATTGCCACGGCTTCGCCTCGCAATGACGAAGGAGAAACCGAAGCGATCAACCGGAAACCGTATCAGCCCTCGCGCGTCGTCATCCATCCCGTGTGGTCTCGGCGAGCCAGTCGACCACCGCGTCGAGGGCCTGGCGGTTGCTGGTGTCGCCTCCGCGGGTCGCCTCGAAGGCGGCGATCTGCCGGTCGGCGCTGGTGCCCTCCCGCAGGATGCGGTGGGCGTCGGCCACCTCCGCGGTGCAGCCGAGCGCCTCGGCATCCTCCGCGATCAGCGAGAGCAGCGTGTCGAGGGCGGCCGGGAAGGAGAAGGACTGCTCGGACGCCTCGTCGATCAATTCCGCCTCGATCCCGCTGCGCTGGGCCCGCCACAGGTTCTCCGCCGCGATCGCCCGCGAGACGCCGGTGAGCCCCGCATGGATGTCGGGCCGGCGCTCGACCAGCCGCACGAGGCAGCGGAACAGGGCCGCCACCACGATGGCGTCGGAGAGCCGGGTGCAGGAATCGGCGATGCGCAGTTCGAGCGTCGGGAACTTGATCGAGGGGCGCAGGGACCACCACAGGAAGCTCGCATCCTGGATCGAGCCGGCATTGGTCATGATGCGCACGTAGCGTTCGTAGGCCGCCGCGTCGCCCATCAGGTCCGGTAGGCCGGTGCGGGGCAGCTCGCCGAAGGCGCTGAGGCGGTAGGCGGAGAGACCCGTCGGCTTGCCCTGCCAGAACGGCGAGGAGGCGGAGAGGGCGAACAGCAGCGGCTGGAACGGCAGCAGCCGGTCCATCAGCGCCACGCGCCGGTCGGGGTCGGCGACCTCGACATGGACGTGCATGCCGCAGATCAGGCTGCGCCGCCCGGCCAGGCCGACATCGCGCAGGATGCCGCGGTAGCGGTCGCCCTTGGTCGGCAATTGCCGCGCCCAGTCGGCGATGGGGTGGGTGCCCGCGGCGAAGACGAGGAGCCCGTGCTCGCCCCCCAGTTCCGCCAGCGCCCGCCGCTGCCGCAGCAGCGCGGCGTGGGCGGCCGCGAACTCCGTGGAGGGCGGGGTGCAGACCTCGACCTGGCACTGGAGCAGCTCGCGCCCGATCTCCGGCAGCCGCTCGCCGGCCGCCTGATGGAACGGCTTGACCGAGCGGCGCGGCGTGCCGCGGGTCTCGGCGTCGGCGAGGAAATACTCCTCCTCGATCCCGAACCGGTAGGGGTGGGCGCTCATGCCGTGCTGACTCCGACGACCGGCTGACGCGCTCCCGCCGAAGGGCAGCCGGCCCGGCGAGGGAGCGCACCGAAAGGACCTTGGCCGGGAGCAAGCCGTTAGCCCCGATAACGGTTCCCGGAGAGGCTCGGGACCGGAGAGGCTCGGGGTCGAGAGGCTCGGCCGGATGCGCGACACCGTGGCCGCCCGGCGCGGGGCCGGCGGGGCTCGCCCGGGAGCCCGGGAGAGCGCTAAGTGTCTCTCACAAAACTCCCGCTGCGCCGTCGCGGTCGAAGCGGACACGACCGGTGGCCGGGCGTTTTGTGAGGCACTCCAAGCATCCGCTTTCCCCGTTTCGATACCGCGACCATGCCCGAACTGCCCGAAGTCGAGACCGTGCGCCGGGGGCTGGCCCCCGCGATGGTCGGCGCGCGCTTCGCCCGCGTCACCCTGCGCCGGCCGAACCTGCGCTTCCCCTTCCCCGAGCGCTTCGCCGAGCGGCTGGAGGGCGCCGCCGTGGTCGACTTGGCGCGCCGGGCCAAGTACCTCACCGCGCATCTCGATTCCGGCGAGAGCCTGATCCTGCATCTCGGCATGAGCGGGCGCTTCGACGTCAGGCTCCCCGACGGCTCGAACCTCTCGCCGGGCGACTTCTACCTCGAAGGGGCGCTCGGCACGCCCAAGCACGACCACGTGGTGATGGCGATGGGCAACGGCGCCACCGTCACCTACAACGACGCCCGCCGCTTCGGCTTCATGGACCTCGTGGCGACCCGCGACCTCGAAACCTGCCGCCACTTCGCCGGGATGGGCGTCGAGCCGCTGTCGGACGCCCTCGACGCCGCCCTGCTCGCCCGCCTGTTCGCCAGAAAGATCACGCCGCTGAAGGCGGCGCTGCTCGACCAGCGCCTGATTGCGGGACTGGGCAACATCTATGTCTGCGAGGCGCTGCACCGATCCGGCCTCCACCCGGCCCTGCCGGCGGGGGCGCTCGCCAAGCCCAACGGATCGCCGACACCGAAGGCGAAAAAACTCGTCACCGAGATCAAGGCGGTGCTGACCGAGGCGGTGGCGGCCGGCGGCTCGACCCTGCGCGACTACGCCCGGCCGGACGGGGAGCGCGGCGCCTTCCAGCACGGGTTCCGCGTCTACGACCGGGTGGGCCATGCCTGCCCGACCAGGGGCTGCACGGGCCGGATCGGCCGGATCGTGCAGGGCGGGCGCTCGACCTTCTTCTGCGAAACCTGCCAAAAACTGCCGCTCCGGTAAGATCGCAACGGCTGAGCCGCCGGTTTCATCCGGCTTAGGGTTTGCTGAAATTCGGCGCTCATCCCCCGTTCTTCAGGTCATTCGCCCCGCGAATGTTGAACGGTTCGGGGCCGCAACGCGTTCTCAGCTTTGCCACAGCACGGCAAAGCCCGTTTCCGCTCTTCGGGTGCCGGCCGTCCGCGGCGGCAGGCTGAAGAGCCCAACGACACGGAGGAACACCATGCGCGCCATCAAGCTGCTTCCCGTCCTCGGCCTCATCGCCCTCGGCCTCGCGGCCTGCAAGGACGAGAAGAAGGACACCACCGGCACGACCACGCCTCCGGCCAACACCACGACCACCGCCCCGGCGACGCCGCCCGCCACCCCGCCGGCCGCCGGCCAGACCACGGCGCCGACCAACCCGCCCGCCGCGAACAAGCCCGCCGGCCAGCCGTAACGTCCAGGGACGTTCGACGTCGCCCGGCCGGTGGCCGGGCGCGCACGGACAGGGAGAAGGCCCGCCGGGAGGCGGGCCTTCTTGCGTTCGGGGCAGGCCCCGCACCCGCTTGACAGGCGCGCTCTCATGAAACATGTAAAGTTACATGAGACGAGACAGCAAGCTTTCGGGCGTCCTCCACGTGCTGCTGCACATGGCGGAGATCGAGGGGCCGGTGACGTCGGACTTCCTGGCCAGCGTGATGCAGACCAACCCCGTCGTGATCCGGCGCATCATGGCGGGCCTGCGCGAGCGGGGCTACGTCCGCTCCGAGAAGGGGCATGGCGGCGGCTGGCGGATCGCCTGCGATCTCCGGGCCGTCACTCTGCGCGACATCTACGAGGCGCTCGGCGCCCCCGAGATCTTCGCCATGGGCAACCGGAGCGAGGCGCCCGGCTGCCTCGTCGAGCAGGCGGTCAACGCCGCGATGGACGAGAGCTTCCGCGAGGCGGAGGCGCT
>NZ_BPRD01000098.1 GCF_022179745.1 Methylorubrum podarium | reverse complement strand
GCTTCGCCGCGACCATGGGCGTCTCGCCCTCGACCGTGGTCGAGGCCTACGACCGGCTGGCGGCGGAGGGGCTGATCCAGGCCCGGCCGGGCTCCGGCTTCACCGTCTCGGGCGCGGTCTCGCCGCTGGCGCTCACCGAGGCGGAGCCGCGGCGCGACCGGGCGATCGATCCGCTCTGGGTCTCGCGCCAGTCGCTCGATTCCGGACCGGACATGTTCAAGCCCGGCTGCGGCTGGCTTCCGGCCGAGTGGATGCCGAACGGGGCGATCCGCCGGGCCGTGCGCGGCCTCGGCCGCGCCGGGGACGCGGTGCTCACCGAGTACGGCGCCGCCCGCGGCGCGCCGGCCCTGCGCCGTCACCTGGTGCGCCGGATGGCGGGGGAGGGGATCGATCTGAGTTCGGATCAGGTGCTGCTCGCGGCCTCGGGGACGCAGGCGATCGACCTGATCGGCCGCTTCCTGCTGCGGCCCGGCGACACGGTGCTGGTGGACGATCCCTGCTACTTCAACTCCCAGGCCCTGCTGCGCGTGCACGCGGTGCGGATCGTCGGCGTGCCCTACACGCCGACCGGGCCCGACCTCGCGGCCTTCGCCGCGGCGCTCGCCGAGCATCGTCCGCGCCTCTACGTCACCAATTCCGCGCTCCACAACCCGACCGGCGCGACGCTCTCGCCCCAGACCGCCCACCGGCTCCTGACGCTCGCGGCGGCGCACGACCTCACCATCGTCGAGGACGACATCTTCGCCGACCTGGAGCCCGAGCCCTCGCCCCGGCTCGCCGCCCTCGACGGCCTCACCCGCGTGATCCGCATCGGCAGTTTTTCCAAGACGCTCTCCGCCTCGATCCGCTGCGGCTTCATCGCCGCTCGCGCCGACTGGATCGAGGCCCTGGTCGATCTCCAGGTGGCGACGAGCTTCGGCGGCCCGAGCCCGATCGCCGCCGAGCTGATCGCCGGCACGCTCGCCGACGGCAGCTACCGCAAGCATCTGGACGCCTTGCGCCGCCGCCTGTCGCGGGCGCGTCGGGAGGCCGCCGCCCGGCTCGGGGCGCTCGGCATCGTCCCCTGGATCGTGCCGCGCGGCGGCTTCACCCTCTGGTGCCGCCTGCCCGACGGGCACGACGCAGCGGCGCTCGCCCGCGCCGGCTTGGCGGAAGGTCTGGTGCTGGCCCCCGGCAACGTCTTCAGCGTCGCGCAGACGGCGGGCGGCTTCATGCGCTTCAACGTGGCGCAGATGACGGACCCGCGGGTCTACGAGGCGCTGGCGCGGGCGATGGCGGGAGCGCAGGAAGGGGCGGATCTCCCGACCGCTGCCTCGGCGCCTGTTTGACTTGTCTCTTCGACACCGAGCCGACGCGATGCCGCGATTGGTCCAGTCCTCCCCCTCATCCTGAGGTGCGGAGCGAAGCGGAGCCTCGAAGGAGGGCTCCAGGGATCGCGCGACCTCTGGAGCCCTCCTTCGAGGCTGCTTCGCAGCACCTCAGGATGAGGGGGTTTTGATCGGATGAGCCGGTCGAACAGGCTCTCACGCTGAGCAGCGGGTCGGTAGAATCGGGCGCACCCTACGGCGGCAGCTTGTCGATCAGCCCCTGGAGCTGGCCCGGCAGCGGCGTGCCGTCCTGCCGGGCGTAGAGGTCGCGCAACTGCCGGCCGATCTCGGACAGGCTCATCGAGCCCTTCATGATCAACCGGTCGGCCTGGGCGCCGAGGCTCTCCTTCTCCTCCGTCGTGATCTCCTTGGCGGTGAGCACCACCACGGGGATGCTGTCCCCGTCCGGGCGCCCGCGCAGGGCCCGCAGGAAGGCGAAGCCGTCCATCACCGGCATCATCAGGTCGAGCAGGATCAGGCTCGGGCGTTCCGCGTCGAGGCTCTCCAGGGCGGCGGCGCCGTTCTCGGCCTCGCGCACCTGCCAGCCGTCGCGCTGGAGCGTGCGGCGCACCCGCTCGCGGGCATCGCCATCGTCGTCCACCACGAGCACGCTGCCCTCGCGGTCCACCGGGCGGTAGCGCTCCATCGCGTCCTTGAGCGCGCCCCAGTCGATCGGCTTGACCATGTAGTCGGTGGCGCCGAGCACGTGGGCGAGGCTGAACTCGTTGACCACGCTGGTGATGATGACCGGCGTCTCGGCGATCTCGGGATCGGTGCGGATCGCGTGCAGCACCGCCCAGCCGTCCATGCGCGGCATCTCGATGTCGAGGAGGATCGCCCGCGGCTTCAGGGCGCGGGCCAACGTCAGCCCAGCCCTCCCGTCGTTGGCGGTGCGCACGCGAAACCCCTCGCGTTCGAGGAAGCGCTGGAGCAGGTCGCGGGCGGCCGGGTCGTCGTCGACGAGCAGCACCACGTCGTGCAGGTGCGCCTCGCCCTCGGTGATCTCGTGGACGCGGGCGGCCACGCTCTCCGCCTGAACCTCCTCCTCGTGGGCGTCGATCTCGGCCGGCAGGCGGATGGTGAAGGTCGCGCCCGCGCCGAAGGTGCTTTCCACGCCGATCGTGCCGCCCATGCGCTCGACGAAGGCGCGGGTGATGGCGAGCCCGAGGCCGGTGCCGCCGAACTGCCGCGTAGTCGATTCGTCGGCCTGGGAGAAGCGCTCGAACAGCCGGCCGATCTGTTCCTCGGTCAGCCCGATGCCGGTGTCGGAGACGGCAAAGCGGATCCAGTCGGCCCCGTCCTCCCGGAAACGCCGCACGGAGAGGACGATCTCCCCGTCCTCCGAGAACTTGGCCGCGTTGCCGATCAGGTTGATCAGCGACTGGCGCAGCTTCAGCTGGTCCTGATGCATCGCGCCGAGGCCGATCGCCGGATCGCCCTCGATGTCGAGGCGGAAGTGGTTGCGCTTCTTCGTGATGAGCGACTGCGTCGCGGCGGTGACGTCCTCGATCAGCGTCGCCACGTCGAAGGTCTCGGCCGCCAGCGTCAGCCGCCCGGCCTCGATCTTGGAAATATCGAGCACGTCGTTGATGAGGCCGAGCAGGTGGCGGGCGGAGGCCTCGATCTTGCGCAGGTCCGGCAGCAACTCGGCCTGGCCCAGATCCTCCAGCTCCTCGCCGAGCATCTCGGAATAGCCGATCACCGCCGAGAGCGGGGTGCGCAGCTCGTGGCTCATGTTGGCCAGGAACTGGCTCTTGGCGAGGTTCGCCGCCTCCGCCGCGGCGCGGGCCTGCTCGATCGCGGCCTCGGCCTCCTTCCGGGCGGTGATGTCGATGTTGAGCCCGACCCATTCGCGGATCGTGCCGTCGGCGGCCAGCACCGGCACGCCGCGCACCTCCATGTCGCGCCAGACCCCGTCGTGGCGGCGCAGGCGGTACTCGACCTCGTAGGTCTTCACCGCCTCGACGCATTCGGCCCAGACCTCGGCGGCCCGCGCTCGGTCCTCGGGATGGACCGCATCGACCCAGCCCCAGCCCTGGTAGGCCTCGTCGCCCTGGCCGGTATAGGCGGCCCAGCGCGGCTGGGGCGGCATCAGCTCGCCCTCGGCCGTGGTGTTCCAGATCACGGCGGCGGAGGCGTCCACCAGCGCCCGGAAGCGCTGCTCGGAATGGCCGAGCGCGTCCTGCGCGAGGCGCGTCTCGGTGACGTCGGTGTTGGTGCCGTACCAGCGCACGATGGCGCCGTCCGGGTTGCGCACCGGCTCGGCGAGCGACAGGAACCAGCGGTAGCGGCCGTCCCGCCCACGGAGGGGGAAGGTGTCGTGCCACGACTCGCCGGCCGCGATGCAGGCGGAGAAGCGCGCGGCGGCGCGGTCGAGGTGATCGGGATGGTGCAGCTTGCGCCAGCCGTGGTCGGCCATCTCGGCGGGCGTCGTGCCGGTGTAGTCGTACCAGCGGCGATTGTACCAGACGATGTTGCCGTCGGCCTCGGCGATCCAGGCGAGCTGCGGCAGCGCGTCGGCAAGGTTGCGGAAATCGGCCATGGTCGGTCCCGTGGCCGGCACCTTCCCGTCCTGTACGGTCACGGTGATGTCTCCCGTCATGACGTTGGCGTCCCGGCATCCTCGCGAAAGCTGTGGCCGGCTTTCGCGCGGATGCGAAATCAAAAGTCGGATCCGCCGCTCAACGCCGCAGCCGGTTGCCGAGGACGAAGCCGAACAGGCCCATCAGCACGATCCCCGCCGCGCCCTGGAGCCCGACCAGCAGGTTGGTGACGCGGCCCAGCGGCTTCACGCCGATCTCCGGCGGGTTGGCGGTCATCATGTTGAGCGCGCTGTAGCTGACGAGGTCGAGGGGGTTGTAGGTCGGGGTGTTCGCGCCCTCGTGGAACAGGCCGCCCGTCGCCCCGTAGGCCGCCGCGAAGAGCAGGATGCCGACGAGGAAGGCGCGGGCGATCCGCGACAGGCTCTCGCCGTAATCGCACAGCCACTCGACGAAGCGGTCGGCGATCCAGCGGTAGCCGTGGCTCAGGGTTCCGCGCAGATCGCGGGTGGAAAAGGCTTCGCGGGCGCGCACGCCGGCGTGGCGGCGGCCCATGCGGCGCCCGCGCTTGTAGGCCCAGCTCGCGCCCTCGTGGCTGCCGATGCTCTGGAGGTTGCGCTCGAGCGCGAGATAGCTCGCCTGGGCCGCCTCGTACTCGCCCGCTTCCTCCTCGCCGACCATGCCGCCGATCTGCTCGACGGAGAGCCGCACGCCCTCCAGCCACGCCCCGGCGAAGCGCGCGTGGCGCAGCTTGCACGCCGTGAGGTCGAGCCGCACGAGGCTGGTGCGGGAGAAGTCGGCCCCCGACAGGTCGGCCCCGTCGAGCCGCGCCCCGGAGAAGTTGGCGCCCCGCAGCCGCGAGCCGACGAGCCGCGCCTTCTTCAGGCTCGCATCCTCGAAATCCGCGCCGGTCAGGTTGCAGTCGGAGAGGTTGGCCTCGTCGAGTCGGGCCCTCCGGAACACGGAATCGTCGGCATCCGCGCCGGTGAAGTCGGTGCCCCACAGGTCGGCGCCCTCGAAGCGGGCGCCGTCGAGCAAAGCCTTGTCGAGCCGGGCGAAGCGCATGGTCGCGCCGGAGAAGTCGGCATCCTCGATCATCGCCTCGCGGAAGGAGGCCTGTCCGCCGGCGATCCCGGTGAAGCGCGCGCCGCTGAGGTCGGCGCCGGAAAAGTCCGCCTCCTCCACGCAGGCGCCCGCGAAGCCGGCGGAGCGGGCGAGCACCCCGGCGAGCGAGGCCCGCCGCAGGTTGGCGCCGGACAGGTCGGTCAACTCCAGCCGGGCGTCGGCGAGGTCGGCCCCCGCCAGATCGAGCCCGCCCGGATCCTCCGCCCACCAGCGCGGCGGTGCCTGCGGGTCGATATGCGGCGTCAGGGCCGCACGCCCGAGGCCGAGCCCGGCGAGGTCGTCGCGGCCGCCGATCGAGAACGGCGCCGCGCGCGCCGAGAGCCGCGCGAGCAGCGCCGCGACGCGCGGGTCACCGTCCTCCGCCCCGCCATCCCGCACCGCGTCAGCCCCGCATGATCCGTCCGTCTGACCCCTTAACCGTGCGGAGCCGAGCGAGACAAGGCGACGAACATGCAACGGAGACGGCAAGGGTTACGGCAAGGAACACGGATTGCGCGGCCCCATGAGACCGCAACGCCTTCCCGCGCGTTAGGTCGCGGACGGCGCGTGCAGCGCGAGTGAGGGGTTTCGGGCGTGTCGGGAAAAATCCTGCTGGTGGAAGACCACGAGGAGATCTGGGACTTTCTCTCCCGCCGGCTCAAGCGCCGCGGCTACGAGGTGGTGCTCGCCCATGACGGCGAGGCGGGCGTGCAGCAGGCCCGCGCCGCCCAGCCCGACGTCATCCTGCTCGACATGAACCTGCCGATCCTCGACGGCTGGTCGACCGCCCGCGCCCTGAAGGCCGCGACCGATACCCGCGCCATCCCGATCATCGCGCTCACCGCCCACGCCATGTCGGGCGACCGCGACAAGGCGATCCAGGCGGGCTGCGACGACTACCACCCCAAGCCGATCGATTTTCCGAAACTGCTCACCCAGATCGGCACGGCGATCGGGGCGGCGGAGTGAGCGGATCGATCCTCCCATCCTCAGGATGAGGAGACGGGTGGGATCGACTGCATCTCTCGACGCATGACGCCATCATGAGGACGCCATGACCACCGATCCGGTCACCCAGCGGCTCCTGCGGCAGGCGCTGCCGGTGGTCACCACGCTCGCATCGCTGCTGCTGGTGGTGACGCTAGCCGGCGCGCTCTATTTCGGCCGCGACATCCTCGTGCCGGTGTCGCTCGCGATCCTGTTGAGCTTCGTCCTGGTGCCCGCCGTGCGCTGGCTGCGGCGCCTGCGGGTGCCGCGGGCGGCCGCCGTGCTGCTCGTGGTGCTGCTCGCCTTCGGGACGCTCGGCGCGGTGGGCAGCCTGATCGCCCGGGAGGCGGCGCAGCTCGCC
>NZ_BPRD01000097.1 GCF_022179745.1 Methylorubrum podarium | reverse complement strand
GATGCAGGCGCTGGCGCGGTTCCTCGGCGCCGGCCTGCATCGCGCCGAGATGGTAGAGCACGCCGATCAGCGCCGAGACGTAGAGGATCTGCGGCAGGACCCGCAGGGCCAGGATGAAGCCCGAGCCGCCGAACAGCTCGAACATCCGCGGCTCGACGAGGCCGCCGAACAGGAAGGCGGTGCCCCGGTCGCCGAAGGAGAGCACGACGGTGACGACATCCGCCACCGCCCCGAGCGCCTTCTGCCCGGCGGGCACGAACAGCATGAGGGCGCCGATCCCGACCTGCAGCGCCAGGGCGGCCAGCACCACCCGCGGCTGGACCGCCCGCCGGTTCACCGAGAACAGCCACGCCACCGCGAGCAGCAGGGCGAGGCTCGCGCCGGCATGGGGCAACCTGTCGAGCATTCTTTTCGGACCGGGCAAGGAGGGCAGGGCTCACGGGCGGATGCGCGATCCGGGCCAGGGCGGCAAGGGAGGCCGGCCGCGGTGCCCCCTCAGGCGAAGCGCCAGACCGAGGATCGCTTGATCTCGGCATCCTCCAGCGCCCGCGTGACGGGCACTTCGTAGGTCGCGACCGGAACCAGCCGCTCGCGGGGCAGGTAGGAGCGGCCGGGATCGCCGATCAGCACCGTGCGCCCGCGCCGGTGCAGGTCGCCGAGCCAGCCGCCGACCGCGGCGGCGAGGTCGCGCTCGTAGAAGATGTCGGCGGCGAGCACGCAAGGCGCATCGGTGCCGATCAGGTCGGTGCCGTCGGCGGTGATGCGCTCGGCCAAGCCGTTGGCCGCGGCGTTGAGCGGGATCGCGTGCAGCGCGAAGGGGTCGAGGTCGCTCGCGGTGACGTGGGCCGCGCCGGCTTTGGCCGCGGCGATGGCGACGAGGCCCGAGCCCGAGGCGAAATCGACCACCCGCCGCCCCGCCACCGTCTCGGGATGATCGAGGATGTAGCGGGCGAGCGCCTGTCCCCCGGCCCAGGCGAAGGCCCAGAACGGCGGCGGCAGGCCGATCGCCTCCAGCTCCTCCTCGGTCTTCTGCCACAGGGCGGTCGCCTCGTCGGCGACCTGCAGCACGATCTCGGGCGTGTGCGGCACCGGGCGTAGGGCCGTGTGCTCGCGGATGAAGCGGACGGGGTCGCGGGCGGGGATCACGGGTTCGGCCGGATGAGGAGGAGCATGGGGGGCATGATCCGGATCAGCTCGCAAGCTCGGATTTGAGGCGCCAGAGCTCGTCGATCGGGACGGCCCGGCGGCTGACCCCGCCGCCGGCCTCCGCGGACCAGGGCAAGGGATAGAAGGAAAACGCCTGATCGAAGCCGGGGTAGGGACGCTCCTCCCAGCCGTAGAGCCCGGACAGGTCGGCGTAGAAGGCGCGGGTGTCGCCGAAGAAGCACCAGTGCACGAAGTCGGTATGGCTCAGTTCGAGCGGCTCCCATGCGAGCCCGTCCGGTGCCAGGTAGAAGACCTGCCCGAGCCCGTCCGGTCCGAACCGCCCTCCGTTGAGGGCGAAGAAGCCGCCGAGGATGTCGTCGGCCACGAGGAGGAAGGCGGGCGGTGCTTCGGGGTCCGCGAAGGCGCCGGCGTCCTCGTTCCAGCGCACGAGGGAGCGGGCGCCGTCCCCGGTCTCCGCCGGCCGGCCCGAGCCGAGCAGGCGCAGCCAGCCGCCGTGCAGCGCGATCCCGCCGCTCTCGTGCACGATCGCGCCGAGCGGCGAGCGCGTGGTGACCTGAAGCCGCAGCAGAGCCGGGTCGCGATGCTGCGGATCGGGCGGCAGGATGCGGCTCGGATTGGCCTCGGGGTCGGAGGCCCAGGAGAGGACGAGCGGCCAGGCGGGATCGTCGCGGACGACGAGTTGATCGATGCTGCGGGGGGCGGCGGGCTCGGTCATCGCGAAAGCTCCCTGTCCCGGTCGATCCTATTCGCTTTCGGGACGATGCTTATCGCAGCAGCTCCGCGTAGAGCCCGGCCACCGTCCCGGCGACGGCGGCTTCCGTGTAGCCGCCGTCGAGGATGCGCGTCCGCGCCGCCGCGCCCATCCGGGCGACGAGCGCCGGGTCGGCGGCGAGCCGCGTCAGCGCGGCGGCGAGCGCGGCGGCGTCGCCCGGCGGCACGAGCAGGCCCTCGATCCCGTCGCGCACGAGGTCGCGGCAGCCCGGCACGTCGCTGGTGAGGATCGCCCGGCCGCACGCCGCCGCCTCGAGCAGCGTGCGCGGAAGACCCTCGCCGCCGCGGGAGGGCAGGGCGCCGACATGGTGGGCGGCGAACGCGCCGGCCACATCCTGGGTCGGACCGTGCCACGCGACGCCGTCGCGCGACCAGTCCCGCAGGGTCGCCTCGGGGATCGCCCGGCGGTTCGAGGGGTCGGGCGCGCCGTAGAGCGAGAGCTCCACCGCGGCCCCGCCGGCGCGGGCCTGCCGCACCGCCTCGACCGCGACGTCGATGCCCTTGGACCACAGCATCCGTGCGACGATGGCGACCTTGAGCGGTGCGGACGGCGGCAGGGGGCGGGGCGCGAAGGCGTCGGGATCGACGCCCGCGCCGCCGACCAGGGTCACGGCGGTGTCGGACGGGTCGAGGCCGAGCGCGCGGGCGTCGTCCGGGTTCTCGAACAGGAAGCGGGTCTGCCCGCTCGCCAGCGGACCGCGGATCAGCCCCTTCAGGGCGAGGCGCGACAGCCGCCCGGTCGCGTCCGCGCGGGCGCCGAGCAGCCCGAGGCCGGTCAGGGCGAAGACGCGGCGCGGGATGCCGGCCATCGCCGCCGCGGTGCCGCCGACGAGGATGCCGCGCAGGGCGATGCAGTGGACGATGTCGGCGTTCAGCGCCTTCAGGATCCCGGAGAGCTGGCCCGCCGCGTAGCCCGCCGCCATCGGGTTCAGGCTGGAGCGTTCCGCTTCCAGGGGCACGACGCGGATGCCGGCCGCCTCGATCGCGGCGCGGTGCGCGCGCACCCGCGTCACCACCGCGACCGAGAGCCCCATCGCGAGGGCGGCGCGGGCCATCGGCAGGAAGTGCGAGGCGAAGAACCAGTCCTCGGTGACGACGAAGACGAGGGTCTTTTTCGCGGGTGGGGCGGCGGAGGCGCTCATCGGCATCGCCATAGCACGGCCCCGGTTCCGGAACAGCGCCGGCTTCCTTCCGGTTGTCGCCCACGGAAAAGGGAGTCAGGCATGCTGTCGGACGAGGTCGGAGCCGGCGTGGTCGATCCCCGCGAGGCCGCGCGGGATGCGGGCCTGCGCTACGTGGACGATTCCAAGCCCGGCCTGCGGCGCAAGCGCAACGGCAAGGGCTTCCGCTACATCGATCCGAAGGGCGCGGCGGTCCGCGATCCGGAGGAGATCGCCCGGCTGAAAAGCCTCGCGATCCCGCCGGCCTACACGGATGTCTGGATCTGCCCGCACCCGAACGGCCACATCCAGGCGACCGGGCGCGACGAGAAGGGGCGCAAGCAGTACCGCTACCATCCCCGCTTCCGCGAGGCGCGGGAGGCTTCGAAGTTCCACCGCATCATGGCCTTCGCCGAGGCGCTGCCGGGCATCCGCCAGCGGATCGACGCCGACATGGGCAAGCGCGGCCTGCCGCGGGAAAAGGTGCTCGCCACCGTGGTCCACCTCCTGGAGACCACGCTGATCCGCGTCGGCAACGACGATTACGCCCGCTCCAACAAGAGCTACGGCCTCACCACCCTGCGCGACCCGCACGTGAAGATCGCCGGCTCCGAGATGCGCTTCCGCTTCAAGGGCAAGAGCGGCAAGGAATGGTCGGTCTCGATGCGCGACCGGCGGGTCGCCAAGATCGTCAAGGCCTGCCAGGACCTGCCCGGCCAGGAGCTGTTCCAGTACCTCGACGAGGAGGGCGAGCGGCGCGACGTCACCTCCTCGGACGTGAACGCCTACCTGCGCGAGATCACCGGCGAGGATTTCACGGCGAAGGATTTCCGCACCTGGGCCGGCACCGTGCTGGCGGCCCTGGCGCTGCGGGAGTTCGAGTCGTTCGACAGCGCCGCCAAGGCCAAGAAGAACCTGCGCGCGGCGATCGAATCGGTCGCCGGGCGGCTCGGCAACACGCCGACCATCTGCCGCAAGTGCTACATCCACCCGCAGATCCTCGACTGCTACCTCGAGGGCGGGATGCTGCTGCAGGTGAAGGAGGCGGTCGAGGGCGAGTTGAAGAACGGCCTCGACACGCTGCGCCCGGAGGAGGCGGCGGTGCTGAGCCTGCTGCGGGGCCGGCTGGAGCGGGCGGCGAAGGCCGCCGGGGCCGATCCCGAGGGCACGGCGACGATCGAGCCGCCGCGCCAGACCGGGGGGCGCAAGGCGAAGGGATCCGGCCCGAAGCGCAGCTCCGGCGGCCGCCGGGCGGCGTGAGCCGCGTCCCAGACCCGGTCAGGCCCCGCCCTGGACGATGGCGCCGTACCAGCCCAGCCCACGATAGGTCTCGTAGCCCGGCGTCCGGTGAAAGGCCGTGACCGTGCCGCTCCGGGAGTCGCGGACGATCCCGCTCTCCCGTCCGTTCAGGTCCGCGGCGAGGGTCTCGGAGAGGATGCCCTTGCCGTCGGAGGCGGCGAGGATGCGGCGCTGCGCGTCGACGAGGACCACGCGGGTGCGCGCCCGGTCGTCCTGCGCGATCCGCACGCCCTCGACGATGGCCTTGGCCTGGGATTCCCAGTCGAAGTGGATGGCGAGGACGCCGCAGGCCGAGGCGCCGGCCCGCTCGTAGATCCCGGCGGCGTAGGTCGCGACCTGCGCGCCGCCGAGCTGCGCCTCGCGCCGGACCTCGCCGGGGACGTAGTCGTCGCCGCTGCGCAGGCGGATCGCGTCCCGGAACCAGGGCTCGCCCGCGACGCTGCGCCCGCGCAGGTTCGGGTAGCGGTCCGGCCGGCCGTTGGCGAGGACGGTCCCGTCGCGGCCGCACAGCCAGAGATCGAGGTAGACGGTGTAGGCCGACAGGATCACGCCGAGCCGCTGCGACGCGTGGTCGGCCGCACCGGCCGCGCCGTCCCCGTCCGGCCGGGCGGCGCAGGCGACCACGGCGGCGTCGGTGGCCCACCAGCGCACGTCGCAGGTCCGCTCGTAGAGGTTGCGGTCGATCAGCTCGATGGCGTTGAGGGAGAGATCGACCAAGCGCTCGCCCTGCGCCCTCTCGGTCATCGCATCGACGCCCTGCTGCAGCTCGGCGATCCGCGTCGTCAGCCCCGTCTCCAGCTCCTGCGCCAGGGCCTCGATCGCGGCGCCGATGCCGCGCACCTCCTGCGCCACCACCGAGAAGCCGCGCCCGTGCTCGCCGGCGCGGGCGGCCTCGATCAGGGCGTTGAGGGCCAGCATCTTGGCCTGGGCGGTGATCTGCCGGATGCGCCCGACCCGGTCCTGGGCGATGCGGCCGACTTCGCGGGTCAAGTCGGCGATCGTCGCCGGCCCGTCCTCCGGCGGCTGCGGTGCCTCGCGATGGAACAGGGAAGGAGCCGTTGCTGGTGCCGCCATGGCGATGACCCGGTCTGCGTGTGGGCCAAAGTTCCCGTGGCGAGATTAACATAGATATAAAATGCGACGTTTTGCGCCGCCGATGCCTGACATCGCCGACACGGACGGTCGGGGCGCGGGTTTCGCCGCCGATGCCGGCCTCGCGACCGGCTCCGATCTTCTCCTGTTTCGCAGGCGCCGGCGGCGGAGGCCGCGATCGGCAGCCGTTCCTTCCGGCAAGATCAACCGATGCAATTGCAGAGCGTGGAGAACCGCGGCACGGTAATCCGGTTGACGGAGCATCCGCTGCCGCCCGCCATGCCGCGCGCGGCCCTCCGCTGCGCGCGAACCGTCGTCCCGCGGCCAGGCCCCACGGTCAGGAAGGTGAAGCCATGGAACTCGATGCCCTGATGCTCTCGCGCATCCAGTTCGGCTTCACGATGGCCTTCCACATCATCTTCCCGGCCTTCACCATCGGCCTCGCCGCGTTCCTCGTGCGGCTGGAGGCGCAGTGGCTGTGGACGCGCAACCCGATGTACCGGGTGCTCTACCGCTTCTGGGTGAAGGCCTTCGCGGTCTCCTTCGGCCTCGGCGTCGTCTCCGGCATCGTGATGAGCTACCAGCTCGGCACGAACTGGTCCGTCTATTCCGACTTCACCGGCAACGTGCTCGGGCCGTTGATCCAGTACGAGGTCATCACCGCCTTCTTCCTGGAGGCGGGCTTCCTCGGGATCATGCTGTTCGGCTGGGACCGGGTCGGCGACCGGCTGCACTTCGTCTCGACCTGCATGGTCTCCCTCGGCACGCTGATCTCCGCCTTCTGGATCCTCTCGGCCAATTCCTGGATGCAGACGCCCGCGGGCTTCGTCATCGAGAACGGGCGGGCGGTCGCCACCGACTGGTGGCAGGTGATCTTCAATCCGAGCTTCCCGATCCGCTACGCGCACATGGTGCTGGGCTGCTTCCTCACCACCGCCTTCGCGGTGGCGGGCATGGCGGCCTGGATGATCCTGCGCGCCCGCAAGGAGCCGCCGGAGAAGGTCGCCGGCGCCCGGGTCTCGCTCTCCATGGCGATGTGGTTCGCGGTGATCTTCACGCCGATCCAGATCTTCGTCGGCGACGCCCATGGCCTCGCCGTGCTGAAGCTTCAGCCGACCAAGCTCGCCGCGATCGAGGCGAACTGGGACCGTCAGGCCAACATGCCGCTGCTGCTGTTCGCGATCCCGAACATGGAGGCCGAGCGCAACGACTTCGAGATCGGCATCCCGAAGCTCGGCTCCTTCATCCTCACCCACGACTTTTCCGGCGTGGTGCCGGGCCTCAAGGACGTCACGCCCGACAAGCGCCCGCCGGTCTGGCCGGTCTTCTATTCGTTCCGCATCATGGTCGCGATCGGCATGGCCATGCTGGGCCTCAGCCTGTGGAGCCTGTGGCTGCGGCGGACGGGGACGCTGTTCACGAACCGCACCTTCCTCACCTGCGCCATGCTGATGACGCCCTCGGGCTTCGGCGCGGTGATCTTCGGCTGGTTCACCGCCGAGATCGGGCGCCAGCCCTACATCGTCTACGGCCTGCTCAAGACCGCCGACGCGCATTCGCCCCTGACCGCCCAGGCGGTGACGACCTCGCTCATCGCCTTCATCGTCGCCTACGCGATCATCTTCGGCTTCGGCAGCTACTACCTGGCCAAGCTCCTGCGCAAAGGTCCGGAGCCGTTCGAGCCCGCGGTGCCGGGCGAGGATGTCGGCCGCAAGCCCAAGCGGCCGCTCTCGGCGGTCGACGAGCGGCTGGAGCCGCGGTCCATCTGACGCGGCGCGGACGGCCGCGCCCGCGTGAATCGACCGGTGCCGGCCGATCTCTCTCAGGCCCGGGCGGCGAGGGGCGCGTGGCGGGCCGGGCTGCGCGGCGTCTCGGTGTCGATCACCGGGGCGAGGCCGAGCTGGCGGGCGAGCGTGACGAGATCCTTGAGGCGGCCGGTCTGCGTCTTGCGGCGCAGGTTCAGCCGGTGGGTCTCGACCGTGCGCACGCTGAGCGAGAGACGGCGGGCGACCTCCTTGTTGCTGAAGCCGGCGCTGAGGAAGCGCAGAACCTCCGCCTCGCGGGGCGTGAGGCCGATGGCCAGATCCTCGGCCGCGGAACAGGGGGTGGCGGGCGAGACGCCCTTGGCGAGGGCGAGCACGCTGGCGCAGACCTCCTCCGCCGGAGTGCCCGCGCCGACGAAGGCGTCGGCGCCGGCCGCGATCAGCCGGTTCATCGCCGGCGCGTCGAGGCTCCGGAACACGGCCAGCACCCGCAGCCAGGGCCGCCCCTCCCGCAAGCCGGCGATCCGGGCGCAGCCGGCCTCGGTGCGCGCGCCGTCCACCGGGACCAGCGCCACCGCCGGCACCGGACCGCCCCGGACGAGGTCGTCCTCGCCGATGGTGCGCAGGGCCGGCGCGTGTTCCAGCTCGGCCCGCATCCGGGCATCGAGCCCGGCCGCCTCGTCGACGATCAACAGCTCGATCGCCCGGCTCGCAAGGTGGCCGGCGGTGTGACTGACGGCTTGACTCATGCCGCTCCCCTCTCGTCCCGCCGCAGAACGGTGCGGCCTGTGCGGAGGGAGAAGAACAAGAGTCGTTCCAGCGGCTTAGGGGCGATTCCGGCGCCGAAACGTCCCCGCGCGGCGCCGCCGGACCGGGGCCGTCCCGCTTCGGGACGGTCGCAGGCGGGGGAGGCGGCCGGAAACGGGGCCGTGTCCCGTTGCGGCGCGGCCGGCGCCGGTCAGGCCGTCCGGGCGAGGACGAGGTCGGTCATCGCCGAGACCACGCGATTGCGCCCCGTCGTCTTGGCCTCGTACAGGGCGATGTCCGCCCGCTTCAGCAGGCCGTCGATGGTTTCACCCTCGGACCACTCGCTGACGCCGAAGCTGCAGGTGAGGCGCACCGGGCCCTTGGGCGAGCGGATGCGCAGGTCGGAGGCCTTGAGGCGCAGGCGGGAGGCCAGGGCCTCGGCCTCGGCGAGCCGGTGCCCGGCGAGCACCACCGCGAATTCCTCGCCGCCGAGCCGTCCGGCGATTCCCTCCGCCTCGATCAACCCGGCCACCGCCTTGATCGCCGCGTCGCCGACATCGTGCCCATGCTCGTCGTTGATGCGCTTGAAATGGTCGATGTCGAGGAGGACGGCGCAGAGATGCCCGAACGAGCCGGTCTTCTGGGCGGCGTCCCGCGTGCGGTTGAGGAAGGCGCGGCGGTTGAGCAGGCCGGTGAGCGGATCGGTCTCGGCGAGCCGGATCAGGTCGCCCTGAAGCGTGGTGAGGCGCTCGGCGGCCCGCAGGCGCGCCTGCAGCTCCTCGGCGCCCGGCGGCTTGTCGATGAAGTCGTCGGCGCCGCTGTCCAGCGCCTCGGCGAGGTTGCGGGCGTTGCGGGCCGAGGACATGGCGATGATCGAGAGCGGACGGCTCGACTCGGCCAGCAGGCGGGCCGACCAGCACAGCTCGAGCCCGCTCAGGGGTCGGACTTCCAGGCTGGTGATGAGGGCGCGGACCTTCGGGGTGTCGGTGACGTAGGCCAGGGCCTCGGCCGAGTCGGTGAACTGCGTCACCACGTGTCCCCGCGGTTCGAGCATGCCGGCCACGATCCGTAGGACGACACGGCTCGAATCCACGATGACGATGTGCACGGCTCTAGCCCCCGCTGAACGAGGGAGATTGTGCGCAAGACAAGTTAAGGGCTCGTCTAGAGCGTCATCCTGGGAAGCGGTCGCCGGCTTGTATGAAAAGACGTTGGAAAAACAAGGGGCTGGAGCCTTTTCGCCGTTTCATGAAACCAGCAGCATGCACCTGTTCCTCGTTGTCGCATGATGTTTTCGAAAAAGCCGGATCCCAGCTTTTCCGCATCACGCTCCGGAGCATCGCCGGATCGAGCCTATCGGGCGCGGGCTGGCACCCGGACCGAGACGACCTGGGCGCCCCCTCCCTCGCTCTCGGAGCGCGGGCTCGGATCGGTCCAGTTGCCCTTGGAGTCCTTCGAGAGGACGCGCGCTCCCGTTCGCCGGACCGCGGGGCGGCCGCCGACGGAGCTCTGCCGCTCGATCACGGTGAGCGTCGGGCGCGCGGCGGGTGCGTCGCGGATGCCGGCGACGGTGGGAACGCCGTAGGTGCCGTAGCCCCAGGCCGGCGGCACGATCCGGCTCGTGCTGGGAAGCCGCGTGAAGGGCGCGCCGAGATAGGCGCCCTCGACCGCCGGGCCGGCGAAGCGATAGCCGGCCTCCCCATAGCCGTATCCGTAGCCGTAGCCGTAAGGGTCGGCGGCGGCACCGGAGGCGCCGAGAACCAGCAGGGCGGCGAGGCCGGCGGCGCGGGCGAGAACAGGGCGCATGGATCGAGGCTTCTCCGGTGGCGCAGTCCGAGGCGTGCGCGAGTCCTGAAACGAATTCGGCACCCGCCATGCTCGTTCCACCCGGCCTCCTCCCGCCAGCCGATGCAGAATGCTGAGACGGGTGCCGTCTCGGTGCCCGAGCGCGCTCAGCGGCAGATCGTGACGCGACGGACGATCCAGCCCTCTCCCTCGATCCACAGGCGGCGGCGCTGCTTGTTGCAGTTGGCGCTGTCCTCCTCGCTGTCCGAGACCGTGGCGGTCTGGGAGACTTGCTGGGAGACTTGCGTGGCCTCCGCGACCTGGGTCGTGCTGCGGCCGGTGCCCGGAGCGGCGAGGCTCGGCGCCGCGGACAAGCCGATCAGGACGAGGCCGGCGAAGGCGGCCGCGGCGGTGGGGTGCGCGATCATGGTTTCCTGCCCGCGCGCCGCAGCGGGCGCGCTTCAACGGTTCAGCTGGGGCGGCCGGTGGCCCGCCTCGCAGGCGCCGCCGCATCGTGCATCAACAATCCCCAACGTGGCCGTTCGGTTTCGCGCCGCCGTCCGGAAAACGGCGAAAATTTGTCGGCCATCGGCGTGGCGGCCTGCGGCGCTACGGCGCGTTCTCGCCGACCCGCCGTGATGCTTGCGAAGACGGTGCAAAGAGTAGTACTGCCACGACCAGCGAAACATCGGCGCTTCGTCGCCCGGAACTGGACCGCTGTTCTTGTTAGGAACGTTTCTAATCTACGAGTTGCATCAGAATATTATTGTTTCGTGACAAGTATTCGCGGTGCTGCAAGGGGCCGCACCGCCGTCGAGGAAGACAATCCGCCGGGACGTGCGTTCCGCGGATCGAAACGGGAGCAATCGGATGACGGACGGATCGACGTTCGTGCAGGCTTTCATCATCCTGTTCCGCGAGGGACTGGAAGCACTGCTGGTGATCGCGGCGCTCGCCGCCTTCCTTCGCCGCGCGAATGCGGCGGAGCGGATCGCGCCGGTCTATGCGGGTGCGCTCGCCGCCGTCGCCGCCAGCGTGGTCATGGCGTGGGTGTTCGCGACCTACTACGACGGCAACCACAGCGACCTGTTCGAGGCCGCGGTGATGCTCGCGGCCGCGGTGCTGCTGTTCTACATGAGCGGCTGGATGTTCGTCCGCCAGGACCCGAAGGCGTGGCAGGCCGACCTCAACCGGCTCGCCGAGCGGGCCCTCGGGGCGGGCACGGTGCTGTCGCTGGCCGGCATCGCCTTCCTCGCGGTGTTCCGCGAGGGCGCCGAGACGATCCTGTTCGTCCACGCCCTGGCCAAGACCGCCAACGGCTTCGACGCCTCGCTCCTGAGCGGCCTCGCCGCGGCGGCGCTGGCGCTGGTGGCGATGTTCGTGGCGATGCAGTGGCTGGCGCTGCGCCTGCCGCTGCGCCCGATGTTCATCGTGACCTCGGCCTTCCTGTTCTTCATGGGCCTGCGGATGGTCGGCGAGGCCTTCCAGGAGCTTCAGGAGCAGGCGCTGATCCCCTTCACCACCGAGGGCATGCCCGCCTTCGTCTCCGACTGGGGCCTGAGCAACGGCAGCTGGGAGGCGCTCGGCACCCAGCTCGTGATCCTGGCCGTGGCCGTGGCGGCGGCCCTGGTCAGCCTCCTGCGCAAGGGAAGCGGCAAGGGGAGCGGCAAGGACGCGGAGGACGCCCGCGAGGGCCGGCCGGTCTCGGCGGCCTCCTGATCCGCGCGCCGGTGCCCATTCCGAGATGGGCGCCGGCCGTCGTCACGTCGGATCGACGCGTCCAAGCCGGGCCCGTCGGGGCCGCGGTCAGGACTCGGGCCGTCTCCCGTCGAACAGGTAGACCACCGGCTCGAAAGCCTGCGCCTCCGCCTCGATCATCTGCGAAATGATCGTCCACGATCCGCCCGCGAGTCCCGCGCCGATGAGCGGGAAAGCGACCGCTTCGAAGCCGTCGCTGCGGGCGCGGCT
>NZ_BPRD01000096.1 GCF_022179745.1 Methylorubrum podarium | reverse complement strand
GGCGGTGAGCTTTCCCTCGACCGTCCGGATCGCGCTCGACGAGAGGGAGACCAAGGCTCCCGTGCTCGATCTCGCGTGGCGACGCTGCCTGCCCGGCGGCTGTCTGGCGGACGGGCCCGTGAAGGAGGAGGCGTTGAAGCGCTGGCGCGACGCGGAGGCGCCGGGCCGGCTGATGTTCAAGGATGCGGGCGGGCAGGAGGTGACGATCCCGCTCTCCTTCCGCGGCCTCGGCCCCGCCCTCGACGCCCTCGGCAAGGAACGTTGACCGGCTATCCTCGCCCCTGCGTGCCCCCGTTCACAAACCGGGGCCGTTCCGGATCCCGACCGGACCGAGAACGCGTTCGGTCTGCTCGCCGAGGCGCGTCGCGGGCGGCCGGTGTCATGCTCGACCCGCCACGCCGCGATGATGGTCCGGGCCGCGGCGAGGACGGACAGGCTCCGGATCGGCCTGCCGCCCCTCGATCACCAAAGGCGTCGCGCCGTACTGCCGACGCAGGTCCGCACGCGCCCCTCATGTGCGCGTACGGGAAGGTTGTCGGTAAGATCCTGTCCAGCTCATTGATTTCGTTAATTCAGATATTCGACGTGGCAGCGAGTTTGTCGGCTGGCGCATTCCATCCGGCATCGGCCAAGACCCTGCTGCAGAAAGTGCGAGGTCGCGGCGTTTGGGCCAAGCCCCGTCGCGCAGGCGCATTGCCGGAGGCGTACGAGCGCCCAAAGAGGCTGAAGTACGATCGGCTCGGATGCAGCGCGTCGCACGGCAACGCCTCCGCACGGGGAATGGAGTGTTCCGGCTTCCTGGGCCCGCTTCGGCAGTTTGACGAGTCGCAGCGCGCGGCCTTCTGAAGGGCTTGGCGGTCGCGGCGAAGGGTCCGATTCCGATCGCGGGTCAGCCTCTCGCCTCAGGTGAGCGGGCGATGGCGAACGATGAAGCGGATGACCCTGTTCTAACCTTGAACTCAGGTCACCACACGGAGAACGATCAGCCGGCTCATCCGAAAATAAGGACAAGAGAAACGAGGACGCAGATGACAAACACTGCCAGGCAAACCCACGCCCAATGTCCACCGTGCGGCTTGCGGATCGAGATACTCTCGAGGGGCGCAGCGGTGCGGCTCGTATCATGCGTGCCGTCCGTCCCCTTTCGCAGGGTTGGGTTGAGCGGTGGACCGTCGAGGCGCTGCTGCTCGTTCAAGATCTGAAGCCTCCTCTTACTTGCGAGACTCGATGCGGTCCGGCGTCACGACCGGGTACGGCCCGTTTCAGGGCAAGTGCGATACGACATCGCCGTCGAGGACGATGCCCTCGATCTCAGCGTCTTTTGCCAGTTGCAGGACAAAGGCGGCGGCGCTCATCGTCCAGGCGCGGGCATCCAGCATCTCGGCAATCTTGTCGGCCACCATCTCGAAGGACAGGGTCTTGCCGGGGATCCGGCGCTGGTGGCGCAGTATGTGCCAGCCGAAGCGGGACCGGACCGGAACGCGACCCGTGGTGCCCGCCGTCAGTGCCTCCAGCGCCGCCTGGATTTCCGGCACCAGTTCGCCCCGGCGCAACTGGCCGAGCGATCCGTCCTGGCGCGCCGTCGGACAGGCGGAGAAGGCGCGCGCAGCCTCGGCGAAGTCGCCGGGAGCGTCGCCGAGTTCGGCCGCCAGCGCACGCGCCTCCCGCTCCGCCCGCTGCCAACCCGCCGCGTCGTCGGAGGCCGGCTCGAACAGGATGTGGGACGCCTCGAACAGGTCCGGCATGCGAAAGCGGTGGAGGTTCGCCTCGTAGTAGCGCCGGCACTCCGCCGCGCCCGCCCTCGGCGGCTCGGGCGCGAGATCGAGGGCGGCGCGGATGAGCGCTTCCTCGGCCAGTTCCCACCGCCCGGCCTCGTCCCGTTCCGGGCGGGATTCGAACCCCGCCGACCGGCCGGCCTGAAGCAGCAATTCGCGCACGACGAGGGCCTGCGCCGCCGCTCTCCAGGCAGCGGCGCCGTCGCCTGCGGGATGATGCTGGATCTCGCGGGCGATCGCCTCGGCCGCGATCGCCACGCCGTTGACGGAGACGCGGCCGTCGCTCGGGGGCGGCGCGGGTGGTTTCGGCGCCGAGGCACAGCCGCAGCCGCTGCCGCAGCCGGCCGGCATTGCCGGGTCCGGGCGGCGGTCGATGATGAGTGTGGCACTCATTGCGCGCTCTCCGCCTGAGCCCGTCCGATCGAGGACGCCCCGCTGATCGCGCCGGCGAACGGGTCGGGGATCGCTTGGGCCGGTCCGCGCCGCGAGCGTACGACCTGATAACCCGGCCGGAACAGGTACCAGACCGGTGCGCTGAAGACATGCACGAGCCGGGTGAAGGGGGTGATCAGGAAGATCGTCAGGCCGATGACGATATGGAGGCGGTAGACCAGCGCCGTTTCCAGCAGGAGGTCGGCCGCGCCGGGCTGGAAGGTGAGAAGGCCCTGAGCCCATCCCATGAAGCGGACCATCTCGTGCCCGTCGAGCGCCTGGAACGTCCAGTAGAAGCTGCCGATGCCGACGATCAGTTGCAGCCAGATCAGGACGAGCACGAGGATGTCGCCGATGGAGGAGCTGCGCCGGATGCGGGCATCGAACAGGCGACGGTGAAGCAGGAGCGAGCAGCCGATCAGGGCCGCGATGCCGGCGATGCCGCCGACCGTGATGGCCATCAGCTGCTTGGCCGTGTGGCTGATGCCGAACCGTTCGAACAGCGCGATCGGGGTCAGCAAGCCGACGAAATGGCCGACCAGGATGACCAGTATTCCCAGATGAAACAGGTTCGACCCAACCAGCATTTGCTTGCGCCGGAGGAACTGCGAGGATTCGGAGCGCCAGGAATACTGCGCCCGATCGAAGCGCAGGATGCTTCCGAACACCAGGACCGTCACCGCCAGATACGGATACCAGCCGAAGAGGAGATAGTTGACCGCCTCCCACATGTTAGCCTCCTTTTGCGTGGTCTCTCGCGTCGCGCTGGGCGGCGCGCAGGCGCGTCATCAGCGTGGATGGCTGGGTCGCTTCCCCGAGCGGGGCTCTGAAGTCGATGGGAGCATCCTCCCAAGCCCGATCGATTTCGTCGGGCGTCGCCGGATCGCGGTAGTCGGGCAGGTCTTGGACGGCTCCGGAGCTTGGCCTGCGCTTCGCGAGATGCAGCAGGTTGTGCAGCACCGCCGCGTAGTACGTCTCCCTTTCGATCAGCCGCTGTTCCAGGGTGGCCAGCACGTGGGTCGGCTGGGCGAGCCATTCCTCCGCCTCGTCCTGCGGCAGGATCGACAGGAACTCCAGGAACATCGGCAGGTAATCGGGAAGCTCGGCCTCCCGCATCATGAAGCCGCGGGCGAGATAGGTCTGCCCGAGATCGATCATGGCCTGTCCGCGCTGGCGGCCATCGCCGTGGACATGCTCGAACAGATGCAGCGAGAGCGCCCGCGAACTGTCGAACAACTCGCAGTAATGCACCTGCAGCTCGAACAGGTCCTGGCTCGCGAAGGCGTCGAATAGCGGGTCGAGGCGGGCCAGGGCCTCGGGCGGCAGTTCCGCCTCCCGGTACAGGGCCTCGCGGACCGGGCCGATATGGGCTTGGAGATCCTCGCTCGGATAGGCAATCAGGGCCGAGAGGGCGCGCAGCGTGTACTTCATAGCGGCACGTCCATGTAGGGCTTGCGCGGGGTGCGTTTGGCGCCGCCGAACAGGTTCGTCTTCGTGGCACCGTTGGTCGGTTCGTCGAAGGAGAAGCCGGTCGAGCCGCGCAGGTGATAGGCGTTCTCGTTCACCTCACGATGGCTGGTCGGGATGACATAGCGGTCCTCGTAGGCCGCGAGCGCCATGTAGCGATACATGTCCTCGATCTGATGCGCCGTCAGTCCGACCTCTCGCGCGATGCTCTCGTCGAGGCGCCCGTCGACGGTCTTGGCGCGCATGTAGGCGCGCATGGCCAGCATCCGCCTGAGCGCGGAGACGATCGGTGCCTCTTCACCTGCGGTGAGCATGTTGGCGAGGTAGCGCATCGGGATGCGCAGACTCTCCACATCCGGCATCCCGTTCTTGGCCGAGATCTTGCCCGCTTCGGCCGCAGACTGGATCGGCGAGAGGGGCGGCACGTACCAGACCATCGGCAGGGTGCGATATTCGGGGTGGAGCGGGAAGGCGACCTTCCACTCCATCGCCATCTTGTAGACGGGAGACAGGCGGGCTGCGTCGAGCCACTCCTCCGGCACGCCGTCGAGGAGGGCCTGCCTGCGGATGGCCGGATCGTGGGGATCGAGGAAGATCGAGAGCTGGGATTCGTAGAGCGACTTCGGATCCTCGACGGAGACCGCCTCCTCGATGCGGTCGGCGTCGTACAGCACGACCCCGAGATAGCGGATCCGCCCGACGCAGGTTTCCGAGCAGACCGTGGGCTGGCCCGCCTCGATGCGGGGGAAACAGAAGATGCACTTCTCGGATTTGCCGGACGACCAGTTGTAGTAGATCTTTTTGTAGGGGCAGCCCGAGACGCACATGCGCCAGCCGCGGCACTTTTCCTGATCGATCAGGACGATGCCGTCTTCTTCCCGCTTGTAGATCGCGCCCGAGGGGCAGGAGGCAACGCAGGCCGGGTTGAGGCAATGCTCGCACAGGCGCGGCAGATACATCAGGAAGGTTTTCTCGAACTGGCCGTAGATTTCCTTCTCGATGCCGTCGAAGTTGTAATCCTGTGACCGGCGGGAGAACTCGCCGCCGAGATCGTCCTCCCAATTGCCCGACCACTCGATCTTGTTCATCACCTCGCCCGTGATGAGCGAGCGCGGCTTTGCGGACGGTTGTGCTTGAAGCTCCGGAGCCTGCTGCAGCCAGCCGTATTCGAACGTGTAGGGCTCGTAGAAATCGTCAATCTCGGGCAGGTCGGGATTGGCGAAGATCTTCGAGAGGACCCGCCATTTGGCGCCGATCTTCGGCTCGATGCGCCCGTTCGGCTTGCGCGCCCACCCGCCCTTCCAGCGGTGCTGGTTCTCCCAATCCTTCGGATAACCGATCCCGGGCTTCGACTCGACATTGTTGAACCAAGCGTATTCGACGCCTTCACGATTGGTCCAGACGTTCTTGCATGTGATCGAGCAAGTGTGACAGCCGATACACTTGTCGAGATTGAGCACCATGCCGATCTGCGCGCGAACCTTCATGCCGCCGTCTCCTTCGACTCGGGGCTTGATTGGGCGCCGTGACCGCCCCAATCGGCGGTGGCTTCCGTGTTGAACGTGTCGTCGACGGCTTTGTCGAACCAGTTGACCTGGCTCATCTTGCGAATGATGACGAACTCGTCGCGATTGGCGCCGACCGTTCCGTAGTAGTTGAAGCCGTAGGCGAACTGGACATAGCCGCCGATCATGTGCGTCGGCTTCATGTTGATGCGCGTCATGGAGTTGTGCACGCCGCCGCGTTGGTTGGTGATCTCGGAGCCGACGGTATTCACGAGCTTTTCCTGCGCGTGATACATGATCGCCGAGCCCTCCATGATGCGTTGGGAGACGATCGCGCGGGCCGTCACCGCTCCGTTGACGTTGAAGGCCTCGATCCAATCGTTGTCCTCGATACCGGCTTTCGCGGCATCGACCTCGCTGATCCAGATCGTCGGTCCGCCGCGGTTGAGGCTGAGCAGCAAGAGGTTCTCGGTATAGCTCGAGTGGATCCCCCATTTCTGGTGCGGCGTGAGGATGTTGAGCTGGATTTCGGGGTGGCCGTTCGGCAGCTTGCCGGCGACCTGCGCCACCGTCCTGGTGTCGATGGGCGGACGCCACGTCACGAAGCCCTCGCCGAAGGCAAGCATCCACTGATGGTCGAGAAAGAGCTGCTGTCGTCCTGTCAGGGTGCGCCAGGGAATGAGCTCGTGAACATTGGTGTATCCGGCGCTGTAGCAGACCTTCTCGCTCTCAAGGCCCGACCAGATCGGTGAGGAGATGATCTTGCGGGGCTGAGCCACGACGTCCCGGAATCGGATCTTCTCCTCCTCCTTGCCGGCTGCGAGGTGGCTGTGATCGCGCCCGGTCGCCCGGCTCAAGGCCTCCCAGGCCTTGACCGCGACCTGTCCGTTCGTCTCCGGCGCGAGCATGAGGATCGTTTCGCAGGCGTCGATGTCGGTCAGGACCTTCGGCCGGCCGGCCGCCGGTCCCGTCTCGACGCGGCCGTTCAGCGCGCCGAGCAAGGCGACTTCGTGCGTGGTTTCCCAATCGAGGCCCTTGCCGCCGTTGCCGAGCGTATCGAGCTTGGGGCCGATGGCGGTGAACCGCTCGTAGGTCGCGGGATAATCGCGCTCCACCACGGCGATGTTCGCCATGGTCCGGCCGGGCACCGGATCGGTCTCGCCGCGGCCCCAGTCGAGCGGGGCGTAGGGCTGGGCGAGTTCGGCCGCGCTGTCGTGCTGGATCGGATTGAGGACGATGTCCGTCTCGACGCCGAGTTCGCCCTCGCAGAGGCGGGAGAAGGTCTGCGCGATGGTGCGGAAGATGTCCCAGTCGCTGCGCGCCTCCCAGACCGGATCCACCGCGGCCGTGAGCGGGTGGATGAAGGGATGCATGTCCGAGGTATTGAGGTCGTGCTTCTCGTACCAAGTCGCCGTCGGCAGGACGATGTCGGAGTAGAGACTCGTCGTCGACATGCGGAAGTCGATGTTGACCATCAGGTCGAGCTTGCCCTTGGGCGCTTCCTCCCGCCACACGACTTCGTCCGGCCGGATTCCGTTCTCCGTCCCGACGACTCCGTGCGAGGAGCCGATGAGGTGCTTGAGGAAGTATTCGTGCCCCTTGCCGCTGGCGCCCAGCACGTTGGAGCGCCAGAAGAACATGTTGCGCGGCCAGTTCTGCGGCGCGTCCGGATCCGCCATGGCGAACTTGACCTCGCCCGACTTCAAGAGGCGCGGCAGGGCCTTGGCAGGCTCCTCACCCTGGGCCTCCAATCGCCGCGCCAGCGCGAGGGGATTGGTGTCGAGCTGCGGAGCGGACGGCAGCCAGCCCATGCGCACCGCGCGCAGATTGTAGTCGAGCATCGAGCCCGACCAGTCGCCGGGGGGCGCCGTCGGCGAGAGGATGTCGGAGACGCCGAGCGTCTCGTAGCGCCACTGGTCGGAATGCGCGTAGAAGAACGACGTCCCGTTCATCTGGCGCGGCGGGCGCACCCAGTCGAGGGCGAAGGCGAGCGGCAGCCAGCCGGTCTGCGGACGCAGCTTCTCCTGCCCGACATAGTGCGCCCAGCCGCCGCCCGACTTCCCGACGCACCCGCAGAGGATGAGCAGCGCGATGATGCCGCGATAGCTCATGTCCATGTGGTACCAATGGTTGATCCCGGCGCCGACGATGGCCATGGCGCGCCCGTCGGTCTTCTCGGCGGTCTCCGCGAATTCGCGCGCGGTCTGCAGGATCGCCTGCCGCGGCACGCCGCAGATGCGCTCCGCCCAGGCCGGGCTGAACGGCACGTCGTCGTCGTAGGTCGCGGCGACGTCGGCCCCACTGAGGCCGCGGTCGACGCCGTAATTGGCGCAGAGCAGGTCGAACACCGTGGCGGCGAGCCCCTCTCCATCCTTCAGCGCGACGCGGCGCAGGGGCACGAGGCGGCTCAGCACCTCGGGATGATCGGTGGCGACGAAGCCCCCCGGTGCGATGCCGCCGAAATAGGGGAACGAGACCGGCGCCAGCCGATCCTCGATCCCGGCAAGCGACAGGCGTAAGGAGGCCGGCGCGCCGGCGCCGTCCTTCTCCTCCAAATTCCACTTGCCCGGATCACCCCAGCGGAAGCCGGCCGAACCGCGCGGGCAGACGACGCGTCCGTCCTGATCCAGGGCGACGGTCTTCCAGTCCGGATTCCTGCCCTCACCGAGGCCGTCCGCAAAGTCGGCGGCACGAAGGAAGCGCTCCGGGAGCAGCCGTCCATCCCGCTCGACCAGCTTCACCAGGAACGGCATGTCGCTGTAGCGCCGCGCGTAGTCCTGGAAGTACGGCACCTGCCGGTCGATGTAGAATTCCTTCAGGACGACGTGGCCGAGCGCCAGCGCCAACGCGGCGTCCGTGCCCTGCTTCGGATGCAGCCACAGATCGGCGAACTTGCAGGCCTCGCTGTAATCGGGCGAGATGACGACGCTCTTCGTACCCTTGTAGCGGGCCTCCGTGTAGAAGTGGGCATCCGGCGAGCGGGTCTGGGGGATGTTCGAGCCCCAGACGAGCAGGAACCCGGCATTGTACCAGTCGGCGCTCTCCGGAACGTCCGTCTGTTCGCCCCAGGTCTGCGGCGAGGACGGCGGCAGGTCGCAGTACCAGTCGTAGAAGCTCAGGCAGCTGGCGCCGATCAGCGACAGGTAGCGCGTGCCCGCCGCGTAGGAGACCATCGACATCGCGGGAATGGGCGAGAAGCCGGTGATGCGGTCGGGTCCGTACTCCTTGATCGTGTAGATGTTGGCCGCCGCGATGATGTCGGCGACGTCGTCCCAGGTCGCCCGCACGAAGCCGCCGCGTCCGCGGCGCGTCACCCAGCCCGCCCGCGTCTCGCCATCCGTGACGATCCTGCGCCAGGCATCGACCGGGCCGAGCGAGGCGCGGGCCTCGCGCCACGCCTTCAGCATCCGAGCGCGCACGAGCGGGTATTTGATGCGCGTTCCCGAATAGAGATACCAGCTGTAGCTCGCGCCCCGCGGGCAGCCGCGCGGCTCATGATTGGGCAGGTCCGGCCGGGTGCGGGGATAGTCGGTCTGCTGCGTCTCCCAGGTCACGATCCCGCCCTTGACGTAGATCTTCCAGGAGCAGGAGCCGGTACAGTTCACGCCGTGGGTGGAGCGGACGATCTTGTCCGAGGCCCAGCGCTTCCGATAGGTGTTCTCCCAGGCGCGCGGCTCGTCGGTCGCGACGCCCCAGCCGTCGGAGAAGGTTTCGCGGCGCTGCCGGAAGAAGGTCAGGCGGTCGAGAAAGTGACTCATGCGCGTCGCTCCGTCGTCCTGAAGAGCCCGCGCGGACCGGTGTAGAAGAACCACGTGGCCCCTGCGCAGGTGATGAAGAAGGCGGCGAAGCCGTAGAGCGCCGCGTCGGCACTTCCGGAGGTGTCGATCGAGGTTCCGAACGCTTTGGGGATGAAGAAACCGCCATAGGCCGCGATGGCCGAGATGAAACCGGTGATGGCTGCGCTCTCTCCTTCCGTCCGACGCCGCCGCTCCTCGGTGGTCGCCTGCGGCTCCTGCGCGTCGATGACCCGCGCCATGATCCCGGGCACCATCTGGAAGGTCGACGCGTTGCCGATGCCGCTCGAGAAGAAGAGCAGCAGCGTCATGGCGAAGAAGAGCGGGAAGCTCCGGATTTCGAGCGCCCAGATCAGGAGCAGCGCGAACACGATCATCGAGACGAAGACCCAGAGGGTCACGCGCTCGCCGCCGAGGCGGTCCGACAGCCCGCCCGAGAATGCGGGTGACAGGGCGCCGACCAGAGGCCCGATGAAGGCGTAGTGGAGCACGTCGACCTCGGGAAAGACGAGCCGCGTCAGGAGCGGGAACGCGGCGGACATCCCGATGAAGGTGCCGAAGGTGCCGGTGTAGAGCCAGCACATCACCCATGTGTGCAGGTGCCGGAAGATCACCAGTTGTTCGGTGAAGGACGCCTTGGCCGAGGCGATGTCGTTCATGCCGAGCCAGGCGGCGATGACGCCGGCCCCGATCAGCGGGACCCAGAGGAAGCCGGCATTCTGCAGCCAGATCGTGGCGCCGTCGGGCGCCGTCTGCGGCGCACCGGAGAGATAGCCGAAGAGGCCCATCGAGACGACGATGGGAACCGCGAGCTGCATGACGCTCACGCCGAGATTGCCGATGCCCGAATTGATCGCGAGTGCGCGGCCCTTCTCCTTCTTCGGGAAGAAGAAGGAGATGTTGGCGACCGAGGAGGCGAAGTTGCCGCCGCCGAAGCCGCAGAGAAGCGCCAGCGTCAGGAAGATCAGGTACGGCGTCTGCGGATTCTGGACGGCGTAGCCGATGCCGAAGGCGGGGATAAGAAGCGTGCCGGTCGAGAGCGCCGTCCACAATCGTCCGCCGAAGACGGGCACGAGGAACGAGTAGAAGATACGCAGGGTCGCACCGGAAATTCCCGGCGCCGCCGCGAGCCAGAAGAGCTGGTTCGAGGTGAAGTGGAAGCCCGCCGCGGGCAGCCAGGCCACGACGATGCTCCAGAGCTGCCAGACGGCGAAGGCGAGCGCGAGACAATAGGTCGAGATCCAGAGGTTGCGCCGGGCGATGGCGCGCCCCGTGCTCTCCCAGAACAGCGGATCTTCCGGTCGCCAGTCCGTCAGGAGGTGAGCGTCCTGCGCCTTCTGCTCGGGCCGGAGGCGCTCGTCCGGTGCCGGCACATCCCGCGCCGTTCCAGACGGAGCCGCGGCGCGATCCAGCTTCTGGATCGACACGTGCATCCAGACGAGCGAGACCGCGACAACGAGGAACAACAGGGCGAAGCAGGCGGTTCGGACGCCCGTCAGATCCTCCAGGACGCCGAAGGCGACCGGCAGGAGGAAGCCGCCGAGCCCGCCGATCATGCCGACGAGACCGCTGACCGCGCCGACGTCCTGCGGGTAATAGACCGGCACGTGCTTGAACACGGCGGCCTTGCCCAGGCTCATGAAGAAGCCGAGCACGAACATGATGACGAGGAACGGGGTGAGCCCCAGGCTCGTCGAGAAGCGGATCGGCCCCCGGATTCCCTCGATGATGTAGGTCGTCGGTGGATAGGAGAGCATGAAGGTGGACACGACGCCCACGCCGAAGGTCCAGTAAAGCACCGCACGGGCGCCGTAGCGGTCGGACAGCACGCCGCCATAGATCCGGAACAGGCTGGCCGGTACCGAGTAGAAGGCGGCCAACATGCCGGCCGAGGACAGGGAAAGGCCGTAGGTTGCAACGAGATAGTGCGGAAGCCACAGGGCCAGGGCGACGAAGCCACCGAAGACGAAGAAGTAATACAGTGAGAAACGCCAGACCTGCGCGTGGACGAGCACTTTGAACTGGGCGAGGAACGGCTCGCGCGTCGCCGGGCGATCGGCCGCGCCGCGCGGTTCGTCCCTGGTGAGGAGCAGGAAGAGGGTGGCGGTGATGGCAAGGCCGGCCGCCCAAACCTCGGCGACGCCCCGCCAGCCCATCGCGACCATCACGAAGGGCGCGAGGAACTTGGTGACGGCCGCGCCGACATTGCCGGCTCCGAAGACGCCGAGCGCGGTGCCCTGTCGCTCCGGGGAGAAGAAGCGCGACACATAGGGCACGCCCACGGAGAAGGTGCCCCCGGCCAGACCGACGACGAGGCCAGCCAGGAGCATCGCCGGGTAGCTGTCGGCCCAGATCAGCGCATAGGTCGCTGCCGCAGAGACGAACATGAGAGCTGCGAAGATCTTGCGGCCGCCATAGCGGTCAGACCAGACCCCAAGGAAGAGCCGAGAAACGGATCCTGACAATATTGGGATGCCGATGAGTAAGCCGAATTGGCTATCGGATAAGCTTAGCTCGTCTTTTATTCCAATGCCGATGATTGAAAATATGGTCCATACCGCGAAACTTGCCGTAAAGGCTGCGGTGCTTGTCCAAAGAACCTGATCGGCTTTTTCGGCCTCGCCGCTCGACGAGGTGACCAATGTTGCCACAAGCGATCCTCCGGTCCAACGGTTGCCGAATGAACACGTAAGGCAGATGTTTTTGATTGCTCTCCGTGGATATTCTCATATTCGACTTCGTAATAGCACGTATTGCCGATATGGGCGCGCCACATACAGCGGTTTCCGCCAATATAAGACGGCGCGAAGATAGTACGTCTAATGAAAAAATCGGGCGACTTGTGGAGATGTTAGCCCATCTCCTTCCGGTTGTATAGGGCTTGCGGATCGAAATTGGCTCTTCGTCGCGCCTTCCGAAAGCCAATCCTGTCGACCGGTGATCGAGCTCGACAGTATTCGCGCAGGCTCACGATGTCGCCGAACAAGAGTTCGGCCGCCGCGCTGAACGAGAGGATATCGATGACGACCATGGCCTCGGGCACGGTGTCGAGGCTGGATTGTCGCTGCGCCTCGCGAGCGAGAAGGGCTGCCTCGGCCCGTTTCTGCTCGTCGAGGCTGAGGACGACCCCGCCATGCCGGACAGGCCGGCCCTCGGAGTCGGGCTGCACCCGATCACGCGACCGCAGCCAGCAGACCTCGCCGTCCGGTCGCGTGACGCGATCGTCCACCTCGTCGCGGCTGTCCCTCAGCAAGGCGCGCTGGATGGCGTCCGACCGGGCTCGGCGATCCTTCGGGTATGGATCGGCGTCCAAGAAGAATCCGCCGATCACACTGGTCCAAGTGTCTCTCACAAAACGCCCGCTGCGCCGTCGCGGCCGGAGGGGACGCGGTCAGTGATCGGGAGCTTTGTGAGGCACTCTGAGCACCTGAAAGACTTCGCCTCCGGCGTACAAAGGTGGGTACCGCTTCGGCGCCGATCGACGTCCAAAGGGTGCCCACCATAGTGCCGAATAAGCCTTTTTGGTCAGTTTCTTAAGCAGTGCCTGGAAGTGGAATCACTTTGGGCGCCGAGCAACAGGCGAACGAGATCACATGCGGCGTATGTCGGCTCACCATCTCGGTGCGGCACGGTCGTGAACTCGCGTGAAAGTCGCCTGCATCGACGCTCTGCCGCCTTCGAACCGTCGCCGCTGAGAGCCTGCTCGCCCAGGCAAAACGTCCGGCCTGGGCTTCCATTTGCGGTGGGAGGGAGACACCGGCCGCGCCGAGGCTGGCGAAGCCGATCTTGCCGTGCGTCCGGGCCGACTTGGATACGAAGTTCAAGGCGAGGAAACCTCACCGCTGGGCGATCCCATTGCCGCCGCCGAAGGCTGCGTCCTCGGTTTGACGAGTTCGTGCGCGGTCTCGGTGGAGCGGATTACCGACAGACTTCCCGCACGCGCCCCTCAATCCTTCACGATCACCTTCGTCCCGACGCGCACCCGGTCGTAGAGATCGACCACGTCCTTGTTGGTCATGCGGATGCAGCCGGACGACACCGCAGCGCCCATGGTCTCGGGCTCGTTGGAGCCGTGGATGCGGTAGAGCGACGAGCCGAGATACATGGCGCGCGCGCCGAGCGGGTTGTCCTGGCCGCCGGCCATGTAGCGCGGCAGGTCCGGGCGGCGGGCGAGCATCTGCGACGGCGGGCGCCAGGCCGGCCATTCCTTCTTGCCGGTGATCGTCTTCACCCCCGACCACGAGAATCCGCGGCGCCCGACGCCGACACCGTAGCGGATCGCCTCGCCGCGGCCGAGCACGTAGTAGAGCCGGCGCTGGCTCGTGGAGATCACGATCGTGCCGGGCTTCTCCTTGCCGGCATAGGCCACCGTCTCGCGGGGAATGGCCTGCGTCTTGAAGACGTTGATGAAGTCGGCGAGCGGCCCGCTGTCGAGCGGGTTGGCATGGGCCGGCGTGAGCGCGGCCGCCGCGAGGGCGCCGCCGAGGGCGAGCATCGCGGCGAGGCGATGCGGCCGGGGGCGGGTCGTCAAGGATCGGGTCGTCACGACGGAGGTCCTCCTCGAAGGGGTGCCGCGCGCGAGGTCCGGCGCGCCGATCCCGCGTTTTGGGCGGCCGGTCGCGGCAAGAGGAAGGCAAGCGTGTGTGATCTCGGCAACGCCCGTGCCAAATCACCGGCCCCGTCCGGGCCGCCGTGCCGTCCGGCACATCCCCTGATGGTCCCGGCATGGTCAGCGGGATGGGACGTCCGGCGGACCGCGCCGGGATGCCGGCCAGAATGTCGCAGTCGATTGAATGGCAACGTTTCATCCACCACACTAACGTCACCGTGACGCTCATGCCCCGCCCTGCCGCGCCGGGCCGTGCCCATGCCGGCCTTCCGACACGTATCGTCCTGTCCGCCCTGGTCGGGCTGCTGAGCCTGCTCGTCGTCATCGGCCTGCCGGCCGACGGCGCGGCGCTCGGCGGCATCCCCCAGTCCCGCGGCGAGGCGACGTTCGAGCAGCGCCCCGACACGGACCCGCTCGCCAGCGTGCGGATCGGACGGGTGATGCTCGAACTCGACGAGGTCGCGAGCCACGGACGCGTGAGCGTGATCCATCCCCGACCCGAACGCGCGGACGCGTCCTCCCTGCCGCGCCCGACTTCCGATCGGAACCCGACCGCCGCGGAACTCGGCCGGTTCGAGCGGCCGCCCCGGATCTGACCGGCGCATTGTCCCGGTCGTACGGGCCTTCCGAAGCGCGTGCGCGAACGCACGGTGCCGCGTGGCGCCGTCGTCGGATTGCCAAACTTCGCGCCCAGGATGTAGTCCGACCGCGCTTGGCCGTCCCGAACGGCCGATCCCCGATGCTTTCGGCATCCTCATTCAGGGCCCTCCGCTCCCCGATCGTCGCGGCGGCCCGGTGATTGCAACGGAGCGCGAGGCCGACCCGGTCTCCGCCCGCCCCCGCGACGCGGGGCGACGTCCTTCTCGCGACGATCGCCGCCCGCGTCCGGCCCATCGGCACGACGGCCAACCAGCCGGCGAAACACAGGCCGATGCGACCCGTAGAGCATCGAAGGAGCAACCTCATCGTGACGCCGTCTCCCCAGTCGCCCGGTCGCGGGCTCGGTCTCGACAAGACCGGCCGCAGCCGCTCCCGCTGGACCCTGCCGGCCTCCCTTCTCGTCGGCGCCGTCCTCGTCGCCGTCTCGGCCTGCAACGAGCAGAAGGCCGCCGCGCCCGTTCCGCTGCCGCCGCCGGAGGTCAGCGTCGTCAGCGTGCGCCCGCAGCCGATCCCCTATGTCCGCGACCTCCCCGGCCGCGTCGCGCCGATGCGCATCGCCGAGGTGCGCTCGCGGGTCTCGGGTCTGGTGGTCAAGCGCCTGTTCGAGCAGGGCAGCAGCGTCAACGAGGGCGACGTCCTCTACAAGATCGACCCGGCGCCCTATCAGGTGGAGCTCGCGAGCGCCGAGGCGGCGCTGGCCAACCGGGAGGCTGCCCTGGTGCTGGCCAACCAGCAGGCCGAGCGCCTGGAGACCCTGCTCGCCCGCAACACCGCGAGCCAAGCGCAGTACGACACGGCGTTCGCCGCCAAGAAGCAGGCCGAGGCCGAGGTCGCCGGGGCCAAGGCGGCCCGCGACCGGGCCAAGCTCAACCTGTCCTGGACCGACGTGCGCGCGCCGATCTCCGGCCGCATCGGCCGCGCCCTGCTGACCGAGGGCACGCTGATCGAGTCCGGCGCCACCGGCGTGCTCGCCACGATCCAGCAGCTCGACCCGATCTACGTCGACATCACCCAGTCGGTCGGCGAGTTGAACAAGCTGCGCCGCGACATCGCCTCGGGCGAACTCGCCAAGCTCGCCGCCGACACCGCCAACGTCCACCTCATCATGGATGACGGCTCGCTCTACGGCTCGGCCGGCCGCCTGCTCTTCTCCGACGTCACCGCCGACCCGAGCACGGGACAGGTGACGCTGCGGGTGCAGTTCCCCAACCCGCACAACGAGCTGTTCCCCGGCATGTATGTCCGCGCCCGGATCAAGCAGGGCATCGACGCCGACGCCATCGCCGTGCCGCAGCAGGCGATCCAGCGCACCAGCGACGGCAAGCCGGAGGTCTGGGTGGTCAAGCCCGACGGGAAGGCCATGCTCCAGCCGGTCGAGGTCGGCCCGGTGGTGGGCGGCAACTGGCTGATCCGCGAGGGTCTCGAGGGCGGCGAGAAGGTCGTCGTCGAGGGCTTCCAGAAGATCACCGCGGGCATCCAGGTGAAGACCGTCCCCTGGAGGACGGAGGCCGCCACCGACGAGGGCAAGCCGATCGACACCGACAGCCACGACACCGACGGCAAGGAAGCGGGCGAGAAGAGCTCGGCCGCGACCGACTCGGTCGCCCAGCCCGTCGCTCAGTACGCCGAGTGATCGCCGACTGATCGTCCCGATGCCGTCCCGCCGGCGGATGACCTGATCTCCGCCGGCACGAACCCGACACGACGCAACGAGCCCCTAATGGCCCGCTTCTTCATCGACCGGCCGGTCTTCGCCTGGGTGGTCGCCCTGTTCATCATCCTGGGGGGCGCCCTGTCGATCCCGCTGCTGCCGGTGGCGCAGTACCCGGTGATCGCGCCGCCCTCGATCGCCCTCTCGACCGCCTTCCCCGGCGCCTCGGTGGAGAGCCTCTACACGGGCACGACCCGCCTGATCGAGGACGAGCTGAACGGCGCGGCCAACATCATGAGCTTCGAGTCGACCACCGACTCCTTCGGCTCGATCAACATCACCGCGACCTTCGAGCCCGGCACCGACCCGGCGCTCGCCTCGGTCGAGGTGCAGAACCGCCTCAAGCGCGTCGAGGCGCGCCTGCCCGCGGAGGTGCGTCAGAACGGCATCCTCGTGGAGGAGGCGTCGGCCGCGACCCTCAACATCATCACCCTGGTCTCGACCGACGGGAAGATGGACGAGATCGGTCTCGGCGACTTCCTGATGCGCAACGTGATCAACGAGATCCGCCGCATCCCGGGGGTGGGCCGCGCCACCCTCTACTCGACCGAGCGCTCGCTTCGCGTCTGGGTCGATCCCGACAAGCTGCGCGGCCTGTCGCTGACGCCCGGCGACGTGACCGAGGCGATTCGCAACCAGAACATCCAGATCGCCTCCGGCGCCGTCGGCGCGCAGCCGAGCCCGGTCGATCACGCGGTGTTCTCGCCCATCATCGTCAAGGGCCAGCTCAGCACCGTGGACGATTTCGGCGCGATCGTGCTGCGGGCCAACCCCGACGGCTCCAACGTGCGCCTGCGCGACGTGGCCCGGATCGAGCTCGGCGGCGACGCCTACCAGTTCTCGACCCGCCTCAACGGCGGCGAGGCGGCGGGCATCTCGGTGACGCTCGCCCCCGACGGCAACGCGCTGCAGACCGCGGGCGCCATCCGCGCCAAGATGGAGGAGCTGTCGCAGTTCTTCCCGCCGGGCCTGAAGTGGGACATCCCCTACGACATCACGCCCGCCGTGAAGGCCTCGATCAAGAAGGTCATGATGACCCTCGTCGAGGCGGTGGTGCTGGTCTTCATCGTGATGTTCCTGTTCCTGCAGAACATCCGCTACACCCTGATCCCGACCATCGTCGTGCCGATCGCCCTGCTCGGAACCGTGACGGTGATGCTGCTCGCCGGCTTCTCGGTGAACGTGCTCACCATGTTCGGCATGGTGCTCGCCATCGGCATCCTCGTGGACGACGCGATCGTCGTCGTCGAGAACGTCGAGCGCATCATGAACGAGGAGGGGCTGCCGCCGAAGGAGGCGACCGCCAAGGCGATGGAGCAGATCACCGGCGCCATCATCGGCATCACGCTGGTGCTCGTCGCGGTGTTCATCCCGATGGCGTTCTTCCCCGGCTCGGTCGGCATCATCTACCGCCAGTTCTCGATCGCGATGGTGACGTCGATCGCCTTCTCGGCGCTGCTGGCGCTGACCCTGACCCCGGCGCTCTGCGCCACGCTCCTGAAGCCGGTCGAGAAGGGACACGGCCACGCCAAGGGCGGCTTCTTCGGCTGGTTCAACCGGATCGTCGATCGCGAGACCGCCCGCTACGGACGCGGGGCGACGTGGTGCATCAAGAAGTCCGGCCGGGTGATGGTGATCTACATGATCCTCGTCGCCGGCACCGCCTTCGCCTTCCTGCGCCTGCCCGAGGGCTTCCTGCCGATCGAGGACCAGGGCTTCTTCACCGTCGACATCCAGACGCCCCCCGGCGCTTCGTTCAACCGGACGCAAGCGGCCGTGCGCAAGGTGGAGGAGCACTTGCTGGCCCAACCGGGCGTCGCCACGGTGACCACGCTCAACGGCTTCTCGTTCTCGGGCCAGGGACCGAACCTGAGCCAGGCCTTCGTCACCCTGAAGCCCTGGTCCGAGCGCAACGCGGCGAATTCGGCCGCCGCCCTCGTGGCCGGCACCAACGCGGCGCTGGCGGGCTACCGCGACGCCGTCGTCGACGCCCAGGAGCCGCCGCCGGTGGACAACCTCGGCAACGCGGCGGGCTTCTCGTTCCGCCTGCAGGACCGGGCGCAGAAGGGCTACTCGGCGCTCGCCGCCGCGGAGACCCAGCTGCTGTCGCTGGCCCGGCAGAGCCCGATCCTGCAGAAGGTGAAGGTCGAGGGCCTTCCGCCGACGCCCCAGGCCGAGCTCATCATCGACCGCGAGAAGGCGGCCGCGCTCGGCGTGAAGTTCGAGGACATCAACGACGCGATCCAGGTCAACCTGGGCTCGGTCTACACCAACGACTTCCCGAACCTCGGCAAGATGCAGCGCGTCTACGTGCAGGCGGAGCAGCTGCAGCGCATGCAGGCGGCCGACATCCTCAACTACGCGGTGAAGAACAGCCAGGGCACCATGGTGCCGATGTCCTCCTTCGCCGACCTGAAGTGGAGCATGGGGCCGAGCCAGATCGTCGGCTTCAACGGCTACCAGTCGGTCCGCCTCACCGGCGAGCCGGCGCCGGGCTACACCTCGGGCGACGCCATCGCCGAGATGGAGCGGCTGATGACGCGGATGCCGAAGGGCTTCGGCTACACCTGGACCGGCCAGTCCGAGCAGGAGAAGAAGGCGGGCTCCCAGGCCTCGCTGCTCCTCGCCCTCTCGGTGCTGATCGTGTTCCTGTGCCTCGCCGCGCTCTACGAGAGCTGGGCGATCCCGATCTCGGTGCTGCTCGTCATCCCGCTCGGCGTGATCGGCTCGGTGGCGGCGGTGTACCTGCGCGGCATGCCCAACGACGTCTACTTCAAGATCGGGCTCATCACGATCATCGGCCTGTCGGCAAAAAACGCGATCCTGATCGTGGAGTTCGCCAAGGACCTGTGGAAGCCCGGCACCAACATCGTCCAGGCGACGATCCAGGCGGCGACGCTGCGCTTCCGCCCGATCGTGATGACCTCGCTCGCCTTCATCTTCGGCGTGGTGCCGCTCGCCATCGCGACGGGGGCCGCCTCGAAGAGCCAGCAGGCCATCGGCACCGGCGTGATGGGCGGCATGATCTCGGCCACCGTGCTCGCGGTGTTCTTCGTGCCGGTGTTCTTCGTGGTGGTGATGCGTCTGTTCCGCCGCAAGGACGTGGCCGCGGGCGAGAACGCCGAGGCCGGGCCGGACGCGGCGCCCGCGCCTCACGGGCACTCGGTGCCGGCTGAGTAGCGGGTGGGAGACGCGGCGCGCGTGCTTCGAGGCGCGCGTGCCGCGCGCACCTCAGCATGAGGAGTGGAGTGGATCCCATCTCCGTTGAGCGGAGGTGGCGAATCCGGGAAGGTCAAAGTCCTTTCCGTTGCGCCGAGGCCGTCTTGACTGCGTTCGTCTACATGCTGCGGTGCGCTGACGGCAGCTATTACGTCGGCTCAGCCCGCGGGGAATCCCTCGACAAGCGGTTGGCCGAGCACCAGGCCGGAACCCGTATCGGCTACACCTATCACCGTCGCCCGGTGACACTGGTCTACGCGGAATGGTTCGACCGGATCGCCGATGCGGTCGCGGCCGAGCGCCGGATCAAGGGCTGGTGCCGGGCCAAGAAGGAAGCCTTGGTCGCCGGGGATTGGGATAGGGTGCAGTTCCTGGCGAAACGCCCGTCCGCCCGAGCCGGCTTATCCCGCCCGACCACCTCATCCTGAGGTGCCGCGAAGCGGCCTCGAAGGATCCTCCAGGGATCGCGCCGGAACGGGAGGTCGGCGCCTCAGCGCCTCAGCATCCGCCGCGCCCCGTACCCGAGCGCCGCCCAGAGAAACGCCGACACGGTCCGCACCGGAAAGAACGTCGGCAGGTCGGCCGCCACGGGAGCCGGCCAGGGCAGGCCGATCCGCGTGACGAGCCACGCGAACAGCACCGAGACCGCGAGCGCGGCGATCGCGGCGATGAACACCTTGCCGAACTGGTCCGCCTTCCAGCCGAGGAAGACCGCCACCGCGATCAGCAGGGGATCGAACCCGGCCTGGATCCAGACCGAGAACGCATAGACCGGGACGACGGGTGCCGCGTTCACGCCCACCACGCCTTCGGCAGGCTGATCCGCCCGGCCGCGTTCTCGATCGTCTGCGCGGCGGCGAACAGCGTCTCCTCGTCGAAGGGACGCCCGATCAGCTGGAGGCCGAGCGGCAGCCCCTGCGCGTCGAGGCCGGCCGGCACCGAGATGCCCGGCAGGCCGGCCATGTTCACGGTCACGGTGAACACGTCGTTGAGGTACATCTCGACCGGGTCGGCCGAGGCCATCTCGCCGATGCCGAAGGCGGCCGAGGGCGTCGCCGGGGTGAGGATCGCGTCGATCCCGGAGGCGTAGGCCGCCTCGAAGTCGCGCTTGATCAGCGTCCGGATTTTTTGGGCCCGCACGTAGTAGGCGTCGTAGTAGCCCGCCGACAGCACGTAGGTGCCGATCATGATGCGCCGCTTCACCTCGCGACCGAAGCCGGCGGCGCGGGTGTTCTCGTACATCCCGGCGATATCCTTGCCGGGAACCCGCAGGCCGTAGCGCACGCCGTCGTAGCGGGCGAGGTTGGAGGAAGCCTCCGCCGGCGCCACGATGTAGTAGGCCGGCAGCGCGTATGGCGTGTGCGGCAGCGAGATCTCCTTGATCGTCGCGCCGGCCTCCCGCAGCCAGTCCGCGCCCTGGTCCCAGAGCCGCTGGATCTCGGCGGGCATGCCCTCGACCCGGTACTCCTTCGGGATGCCGATGGTGAGGCCCTTCACGCCCCGGGCGATCGCCGCCTCGAAATCCGGCACCGGCAGGTCGACCGAGGTGGTGTCGCGCGGGTCGTGTCCGGCCATGGAGCCGAGCAGGATCGCGCAATCCTGCACCGTGCGGGCGATCGGGCCGGCCTGATCGAGGGAGGAGGCGTAGGCGATGATGCCCCAGCGCGAGCAGCGGCCGTAGGTCGGCTTGATGCCGACGGTGCCGGTGAAGGCCGCCGGCTGGCGGATCGAGCCGCCGGTATCGGTGGCGGTGGCGCCGAGGCACAGATGGGCTGCCACCGCCGCCGCGGAGCCGCCGGACGAGCCGCCGGGCACCAGCGGCGCGTCCGAGCCCTGGCGGCGCCAGGGGGAGATCGTCTTGCCGTAGGCGCTGGTCTCGTTGGACGAGCCCATGGCGAACTCGTCGAGGTTGAGCTTGCCCAGCATCACCGCGCCGTCGCGCCAGAGCTGGGTCGAGACGTTCGACTCGTAGTGCGGCTCGAACCCTTCGAGGATCCTGGAGCCCGCCGTGGTGTGGACGCCTTGCGTCGCGAACAGGTCCTTGATGCCGAGGGGCAGCCCTTCGAGGGGGCGGGCCTCGCCCTTGGCGATCTTCTCGTCGGAGACGTCGGCCATCTTCAGGGCGCGGTCCGGCGTGGCGACGATGTAGGCGTTGAGCGCCTTCGCCCGGTCGATCGCGTCGAGATGCGCCTGCGCGATCTCGCGGGCCGAGAAGTCTTTGGCCTTCAGCCCGTCGCGAGCCTCGGCCAGGGTGAGTTCGTTGAGTGCCGTCATGCCCGTTCCAGATCTACGCGCCCGGCCCCGCGGGCGTTGGTTCGCCTCCGCGGTGGGCCGGAGAAGCCGCTCCGACGATGCCGAGAATCCTTACTCGACGACCTTCGGCACGAGAAAATAGTTGTCCTCGGTCTCGGGGGCGTTGGCGACGATGTCGCTCGCCCGGCCGCCCTCGTTCACCACGTCCGCGCGCTTCTTCATGCGCATCGGGGTGACGGAGGTCATCGGCTCGACGCCCTCGAC
>NZ_BPRD01000095.1 GCF_022179745.1 Methylorubrum podarium | reverse complement strand
GCACCTCGCGCAGGTCCACGGTCGAATTGCCGGGAAGAAAGGCCGCCAGCATCCTGTCCATCTGAAGTCCGCCTCGACAGCACAGTAAAGACGGCGGTCGCCCCCAGGGGCTGAGCCGCCGATGCACGAAGGTCAGGACAGGCCGTCCGGGTGGTCGGCCAGCCAAGTCTTGGCCTGTTCCGTCGTATCGAAGATGCTGATCGTCATCGGCACGATGAGCGAGGCGGCAGGCTTCTTGTCGGCGCCGTTAAGAGCCTGTTCGAGCGCCAACCTGCCGATGCCCTGGCCCGAGACGTCGGCCACAGCCTTCAGCACGGTATGGTCGGCGAGCTCCTGCGCCGCTGCGATGCTCATATCGGCGCTGAACACGACAACCTTACCGGCGAGATTGCGCTGCTTGATGCTCCTCACCGCGCCGACGCCCGCCTCGCCGCCTTCGCCGAAGAAGGCGTTGATCTCAGGATGCGCCGACATCATCTGGTCGCTGACCGAAACCGCTTGGTCGAGCACGGTGCCGCGCTGGTTCGAGACGATCGTATAGTCTGGGACCTTCGCCTTGAGGGCCTCCTCGAAACCCTCGCGACGCAGGGTGCAGACCTCCGCGAACTCGCAATTCAGGATGCCGATCTTCGGAGCCTTGATCCCGTTCTTCAGAAAATAATCGGCCGCTACCGCGCCGAGTTTGCGGCCGAACTCCTTCGGGTCCGCGACGGCATAGGCGTAGACGTATTTCTTCATCGCATTGTCGTTGATGCAGGTATTGTAACAAACGACGGGGATGCCGGCATCGTGGGCCCGGCGGATGGCGCGCACCGACCCGTCGGCCGACACGGCCGAGAGCACGATCGCCTTGGCATTGGCCGAGATCAGCCGATCGATGAAAGAGCCCTCGGCACCGGGGTCCGCTCGTGCGTTGGTCTCGAGCAGGTTGACGTCACGGCCGAGTGATTTAGCGGCATCTCGGATGCCCTTGCGCACAGCGGCGTAGAAGCCGACGTCGTCGAGGTAAATTGCCCCGATGGTCACCGGTTCAGCACGAGCCGGCGGAACGATCGCGACAGCGCTCAATGCCACGCCGGCGAGCGCGGCCAACATCCTGGAACGAAGCATCCGTTTCCCCTCCTCGGCTGTCCCGATCGGACCGTCTCTGGAAGCGGCTTCTTATCCGATCTGGCCTTATCATTGATCATATCAAATGCTCGCGTCAATCCGGAATCAGCGGAATTTGAGTTGCCGCCACGCTGTCTCGTATGATCTAATAGCGCCAACTCAAGAAGTATCCCGCGAAGACTGCGGCTGTGCGGACGCGTGTCGTGAATGCCGAGATGCGCAATTGGGTGTCGTCCGGCTCGCGACGGACGACACTGGTGTCCATGGGTGGGGCGAGGCGATACTCAAGTGGAAGACGCGCGCTGGCGTGGGTGCGATAGAGGATCTGACGCCGCTGATCCTCGGTCGCGATCCGCGCGACCTAGAGCAGGCCGTGCGCGTGATGAAGAAACAATACTTCTGGCGCCTTCTTGGCGGCCGAGTACGCGACAAGGTCGGGCCAGCGCCAACATCGCTTCGTCGCACAGCTTCACCATCATTCCAGGCTGCTTCCCTTACCCAGTCGCCAAACACGGCCTGCTCGGCCTGACGCGTGCGCTCGGCATCGATTGCGCGGCGCGCGGCGTACGGGTGAACGTGCCCGCCCCCGGCTATGTGGAAACGCAGATCGCAGTCGATTTTTGGAACACGTTTGCGGATCCGCAGGCCGAGCGACAGCGGACCTACGACCACCATCCGCCGACGCGCATCGGCAAGCCTGACGAGGTGGCGATGACGGCGGTATTCCTGGCGTCGGACGAAGCACCCTTACGCGGCATGTATCGTCATCGACGGGGGACGGTCCGTCCTATACGACGAGTAATCCGCGCGGGGTGAAGATCGGGAGCGTAATGACTGCAGAATTTAGCCGAGAACGCGCAAGTCTTCGCAGTGGGGGAGAAGTGGGCGGGAATAGTCGGCTGCACGACTCCCTAGTCAACATTCTCGGCCAGCGCATCCTCGGCGGCAGCTATAAGCCGGGAGACGTGCTGCCGCGGGAGGATGAGCTCTGCGCTGAATTCGGGGTTAGCAGGACCACGCTCCGAGAAGCCGTCAAGGTGCTGTCGGCCAAAGGACTGATCGAGGCGCGTCGACGCCTCGGTGTCCGGGTCCGACCGAGGGAGGATTGGAGCTTCCTCGACCCGGCGGTGCTCAGCTGGCATCCGGACATCCAGGCCGATGCGGAACTGATGTCGGGGTTGATCGAGGCGCGCCGCATCATCGAGCCTGCCGCGGCAGAACTGGCAGCCCGGCGCGCCACCGGCGCCGACCTTGCCGCGATCGAGTCCGCGTTCAAGGCGATGCAAGCATCCGTCCCGGATCACTTCGATGCCTATTGCAGGGCTGATCTCGCCTTCCACCGTGCCATCAACATCGCGAGCCACAACGTCGTGCTGCGCGGGATGGCCGGTTTGATGGAAGCGGCGCTGAGCGCCTCTGTCACCGTGACCAATAGCTTCATGGAGCGGCAGGCGCGGGCCCTGTCGGTGCACGAACGGGTGTTTGAAGCGATTCGGATGCGCGATACGGCCGGAGCCCGCACCGCCATGGCACGGCTTCTCGACCTTGCAGCCGAAGACCTGCACCTGACCTGAGGCTCCGATCCGGTGCTCGCCTGCGAAGCGATAGGTCGGCATGCCTTTGACGCCTACGGCAAGCGCCATCAGCGCGCCTTCGTCGGGATGATCGGCGACGTAAGTCGGATCGAGGCCATAGCGCGACGAGGGGACGAACAGGGTCGAGAGGTCCTCGCCCCCGAAGCAGCAGGTTGTCGGATTGCGGACCGGCACCGCAACGACGCGATCAAGCCGGCCATCAGGATCGAAGCGCAGGATGTGACCAGCACCGAAGCGCGCGTTCCAGAGGTAACCCTCTCGGTCGAGGCATGAACCGTCCGGGTTGCCCGGCCCCGCTGAGAACAAGCGCCGGCTATGAATCCGCCCGCTCACATCGTCACAGTTGAAGGCATACAGCTCGCCCGCGAGGGTGTCGGCGGTGATGAAGGTCCGGCCCGACCACACCGGCGTGTTCGTGATGCCGTAGCGATGCCCATGGCTCCCGCCACGGCGCCCCCGCTCCGACCTTCGCTCAGACGATCGACGATCAACTGTCGACTATAGGGCGTGGTGCGCGCATTCTGGTGGGCGTCCATCCGAGGCTCCGGGTCCGGGGTTGCAGGCGTCGCAACCACGGCCTCGCCCGGCACCCTCGGACGGACAACCTCCATAGCAATGACACCTAGGCCGGGTTCTCGACCAAGCTGCATCTGCGTGCCGAGGGCGGGGGCAAGCCGATCACGGCCATGCTGACGGCGGGCGAGCGCCACGAGCAGTTCGCCTTGGACGCTCTGATGGACAAAGGCGCGGTGCCACGCCAAGGGCGAGGCCGCCCGCGTCTGCGTCCTCGCCGGACAGCGGGAGATCGGGTTTACTCCACCCCGCCCGTGCGCCGCCGCCTCAGGCAGCGCCGGATCGAGCCGGTGATCTCGACCCGCACGGACCAGCCCCGCCAGACCGCCTTCGACAAGGCCGCGTACGGCGAGCGCAAGAAGGTCGAGCGGCTGATCGGCCGGCTCAAGCAGTATCGCCGCATCGCGACCCGCTACGAGAAACGGGCCGCCACCCACCTCGCCATGGTCACGCTTGGCATGACCATGCTCTGGCTCACATGACCGTGCGGAGACGACCTAGCCAGATCCCGGGCCTGCCGATCCCCGGCTTGGCGAGCCTCAGGCGTTTCGTTCCGACCTGACCGAACGCCCCGCCGCCGGACCTTCGCCGCGCTCCGCCCGAAACCTGTCGAGGGTCTCGCTCATGTGGTCGATCATGGCCCGATGCGCGGCCTCCGCATCTCCGGCCTCGATGTGATGGAAGATCGCGGCATGCCGCATCTGTCGCGTCCGGAGCACCGTGTCGTCCGCTTTGTCGGCTTCGCGGATCACCGCGATCGTGTCCTGCAGGAGCGCGGACCAGAAGTGGATCATCTTGATCAGAAGCGGGTTGCGGCTCGTTGCGGCGATCGCGAGGTGGAAGGCGAGGTCCTCCGCGACGCCGTCCCGCCCGGCGGCCTCCGCCTCGGCCATCGCGTCGAGCGCAGCGCGCAACCTCTCGATGTCGGCGGGCGTGCGGCGAGCGGCGGCGAGACGCGCCGTCTCGGCCTCCAGCGCGCGCCGCATCTCCAGAAGGTCGAGGAGCCCCGCGCCGTCGGGGCGCAGGTCCTCGACGCGCATGCGCAGCACCGACTGCGCCGTGGTGAAGAGCCCCTGTCCCTGTCGGCTCTCGACCAGACCGTCGGCCCTGAGGAAGGCCAGCGCCTCGCGCACCACCGGCCGGCTGACCTGCAACTGCCTCGACATCTCGGCCTCTGACGGCAGCCGCTCGCCGACCGAGAGATTCTCTCGGATCGACCTCTCGATCATGCGGATCGCGTCCTCGACGAGGCTGCTCTTCTGCGCAATCGAACGGAGCATGGCGCATCCTTCTACAACCAAGGCGTTGACAGAAGGATGTCATGTCGTAAGATGTAAGACAAGCAGCGATCGCGGCGAAGCGATGACCTGCGAAAGGGAGGGTTGGTCGCCAGATGCCGGGGTTCGAACGCGCTGCGTTCGGCCCGGCCGATGCCGTCGCGCCGGAGGCCATCGCCGCCAGGCGCGCATGCGTGAAGCCATTCTACGAAAGCATAGCCAGACCATCGGTCCCGACGTCGTCGAGCGGCTCAACGAGACGCTTGCCGCCGTCCGCAGCCCGGAGGCTCGCCCCGCCGGCATCGGACGGGGCCGAGCGAGGCGTTCCAGCCTTCCCGATCAGGAGCAGATCCCGCCGTGAAGATCACCGCCATCGAGACGATCGTCGTCAACGCCGAGATGCGCAACTGGGTGTTCGTGCGCGTCGATACCGACCAAGCCGGCCTCTACGGCTGGGGCGAGGCGACGCTGGAATGGAAGACCAAGGCGGTGGTCGGCGCGGTCGCGGATCTGGCGCCGCTCCTCATCGGCCGCGACCCGCGCGACATCGAGCAGGCCGTCCGCGTCCTGAAGAAGCATTCGTTCTGGCGGCTCGGCGCCATCGGCATGTCGGCGATCTCGGGCATCGAGCTCGCGCTGTGGGACATCTTCGGCAAGTCGCTGGGCCAGCCGGTCTGGCGCCTCCTCGGCGGCCAGGTGCGCGACCGGGTCAAGGTCTACACCCATCTCGGCCTCGGCGACATGCGGGCGGTCTACGAGACGCTGGAGCTGGAGCCCCTGGTCCAGCGCGCCTCGGAGGTGGTGGAGCAGGGCTACAACGCCTTCAAGGCCGTCTTCATTCCCTACACCCATTACCACGCGCCGCTGCCGGACGTGGACAAGGTCGGTCGCCTGATGGAGGCGCTGCGCGCCGCCGTCGGGCCGCAGGTCGAGATCATGGTCGACTTCCACGGCCGCCCCGCCTCCGCCGCCGCCGCCCTCGCCTATATCGACGCGCTCGCCCCCTTCCGCCCGATGTTCGTCGAGGAGCCCTTGCCGCCCGGCGAGACCGGCGCCCTGATCCAGGTCGCCTCGAAGGCGCGCGTGCCGATCGCCGCCGGCGAGCGGCTGGTCGACCGGCCGGAATTCGAAGACCTCTTCCGCGCGCGCGCGGTCGATGTGGTGCAGCCCGACATCTGCCATTGCGGCGGCCTTCTCGAGGCCAAGAAGATCGCCGCCATGGCCGAAGCGGTCTCGGTCGGCGTCGCCCCGCACAATCCGCTCGGGCCGATCGCCGGCGCCGCGGCCCTCCACTTCGCCGTCTCGACGCCCAACCATCTCATCCAGGAGGAGATGGTGGGCGCCGTGCCCTGGTACTTCGAGGTCGTGCGCGGGCCGATCCGGCGGGTCGACGGCTGCTGGCTTGTCCCCGAGGCGCCCGGTCTCGGCATCGAGGTGGACGAGGCGGTCGCCGCCCGCCACCCGTTCAAGCCAGAAGTCCTCCACACCACCAACGCCGTCATGCCCGACGGCACCATCGTCGACTGGTGAGCGCCATGGCGGGACGACTGGCGGACAAGGTCGCGATCGTCACCGGCGCGGGGCGCGGCATCGGCGAGGCGACGGCCCGCAGGATGGCGGCCGAAGGCGCCGCATTGGTGATCGCCGAACGCGACGCGACGACGGGCGCGGCCGTCGCCCGCGCGCTCACCGCGGCAGGCAGCCGCGCGCTCTTCGTGGAAACCGACGTCGCGGACCCCGCCTCGGTAGAGGCGATGGCGGCGCGCGCCGTCTCCACCTTCGGACGGGTCGACGTCCTCGTCGCCAATGCCGGGATCAACGTCTTCCACGAGCCGCTGGACACCAGCGACGCGGAGTGGCGGCGCTGCTTCTCGGTCGATCTCGACGGGGTCTGGCATTCGGCGAGGGCGGTGCTGCCCGGCATGCGCGCGCGCAGGGCGGGCTCGATCGTCGCGATCGCGTCCACCCATTCCTTCTCGATCATCCCCGGCTGCTTCCCCTATCCCGTCGCCAAGCACGGCCTGCTCGGCCTCGTGCGGGCGCTCGGCATCCAGTACGCGGCCGAGGGCATCCGCGTGAACGCCATCGCGCCCGGCTACATCGAGACGCAGATCGCCCTCGACTACTGGGCGGGCTTTCCCGATCCCGAAGCCGAGCGCCGCCGCGCCGCCGACCTCCATCCGCCGCGCCGGCTGGGGCGGCCGGACGAGGTCGCGATGACGGCCGTCTTCCTCGCCAGCGACGAGGCGCCCTTCATCAACGCGGCCTGCATCACGATCGATGGGGGGCGGTCGGTTCTCTACCACGACTGACGGGCCAAGCCGGCCCGTGCCGGCGGGGCGCAGGACGGCACGGCTCCGCCGCACGAGAGCCTTTTAGGGAGGACATCATGACGTTCACACGCTTTGCGTGCCTGGCTGCGGCCGTTCTCGCGGCGGGGACCGCGTCGGCCCAGGAGCCGATGAAGTTCGGCTTCATCAACAAGATGGGCGATCATCCCTGGTTCGTGCGCGAGGTCCAGGGCGCCAAGGACAAGGCCAAGGAGCTCGGCGTCGTGCTCCTGACGCAGGACGTCCAGTTCGATGCCGATCTCGCGGTCACCACCTTCGACACCTATCTCGGCGACGGCGTGAAGGGCATCGCCGTGGTCGTGCCCGACCGCGCCCTCGGCCCGGTCGTGGCGGAAAAGGCCAAGGCGGCGCATGTCGGCCTCATCGCGGTGGACGACGACATCAAGACCGCCGACGGCAAGCCGGTCCCCTATGTCGGGATGAACGCGCTGAGCATCGGCAACCAGGTCGGCAACGAGATCGCCCGCCTCGTCAAGACAGCGGGCTGGGACAAGGACGTTTCCAAGATCCGCGTCGGCTCGGTCGAGGACCAGAAGGCCGATACCTGCATGCGCCGCAACAGGGGCGCGCAGGAGACCCTGTTCAAGGCCATCCCCGCACTGAAGGACCGCATGGTCTCGATCCCCTACGACAACACGATGGTGAACGCCATCGACGTCGTCTCGACCACGCTGACGGCCAATCCGGACGCGGAGAAGTGGATCTTCTTCTCCTGCAACGACGACGGCGTGCTGGGCAGCGTGCGCGCGACCGAGAACGCGGGCATGCCCGCCACGGACGTCATCGGCGTCGGCATCGACGGCTCGCGCGCCTGCGAGGCGTTCGGCTCGGGCAAGGCGAGCGGCTTCCGCGGCACCATGTGGCTCGACAGCGCCAAGCACGGAGCGGCGGCCGTCCAGGCCCTCTACGACCAGACGCAGGGCAAACCCATGAAGGCGGACTACTACCAGGACGCGACGCTCATCAACGGGGGCAACTTCGCGGAATACAAGGGCAAGCTCGGATGCAAGTGATCACGAAGCCGGCCCCCGTCCGGTCGGGTGCGCCCGCTGGGATCATCGGCGCGACCGCAAACGTCGCGCCGTCCCGGGAGATCGTCCGGGTCGAGGGCGTCTCCAAGCGCTTCGGAGCCGTGCAGGCGCTGAACGGCGTGTCGGCCTCCTTCGCCGCGGGCGCCGTGACGGCGCTCCTCGGCGAGAACGGCGCCGGCAAGTCGACGCTCATGCGCATCCTGGAGGGCGAGCACCAGCCGGACAGCGGGCGGGTGCTCGTGGATGGTCGCCCCGTGACCCTGTCCTCGCCGCGCGTCGCGCAGGGCCTCGGCATCCGCGTCATCCACCAGGAGCCGGAGATCATCGCCGAGCTCAGCGTCGCCGAGAACATCTTCATCGGCGACCTGAAGGCCCGCGGCGGCGTGTTCATGGACCGTGCCGACCTCGCCCGGCGCACGGCGGCGCTCCTGGCGACCTTCGGCGTGGGCGACATCCTGTCGCCCACCCGCAAATGCGAGGGGCTCAGCCCGGCGCTGCGCCAGCTCATCGAGATCATGCGCGCCTTGCGCCCCGGCGCCCGGCTGCTCGCCTTCGACGAGCCGACCTCCTCGCTCACCGAGGACGAGTCGCGGCGCCTCTTCGCCGTGATCCGCCGCCTTCGCGCCGACGGCGTCGCCGTGGTCTACATCTCGCACCGGCTGCGCGAGATCCTGGACCTCGCCGACCGCTGCGTGGTGATGCGCGACGGCGCGCGCGTCGCCGACGAGCCGATCGCCGCCATGACCGAGGCCGAGATGGTCCGCCTCATGGTCGGACGGCCGGTGAGCGACCTGTTTCACCGGCGCCGGCGCGACCTCGGCCCCGAGCGCCTCGCGCTCGACACGGTGTCCACCGCGCGGATCCACGACGTCAGCCTGACCGTGCGCGCCGGGGAGATCGTCGGCATCGGCGGGCTCGTCGGCGCCGGGCGCACCGAGATCGCCCGCGCCATCGTCGGGATCGACCGGCTGACGGCCGGGCGGATGCGCGTCTCGGGCAAGGACTACGCCCCGAAGGAGCCGTCCGATTCGGTCGCGGCCGGGATCGGACTCGTGCCGGAGGACCGCAAGCAGGAGGCGCTCCTCCTCACCCAATCCATCCGCGACAACGTCAGCCTCGTCGTTCCCGACCGCGTGTCGCGCTTCGGCTTCTTCAACCGCCGGCGCGAACGCGAGCTCGTGGCCCACCATGTGGCCGAGCTGCGGGTGAAGACGCCGTCGATCGAGCAGGCGGTCGGCAAGCTGTCCGGCGGCAACCAGCAGAAGGTCGTCTTCGCCCGCTGGCAGGCGCGGGGACCGCGGATCCTGATCCTCGACGAGCCGACGCGCGGCATCGACGTCGGCGCCAAGGCCGAGATCTACCGCCTGATCGAGCATCTGGCGGACGAGGGCATGGCCATCATCCTGATCTCCTCGGAGATGCCGGAACTGCTCGGCCTGTCGGACCGGGTGCTCGTGGTGCGGGACGGCCGCGTCTCGGGCGAGTTCGGCTGGCAGGAGGCGAGCGAGGAGGCCGTCCTGGCGCTGGCGGTGCCGGCGCAGCTGACGAACGGCAGCGTGACAAAGGAATCCCATCCATGATCGCCACGGCATTCTCGGCTTCGCCTCGCGGGAGAGACGCGGCGGGGCGCCTCCTGTCGCGCATCGGCGCGCAGAACGTCAGCCTTCTCATCGCGCTGGCTGTGCTCATCGCGATCTTCGGCGGGCTGCGGCCCGACGTCTTCTTCACGCCGCGCAACCTCATCAATATCGGGCTCGCCGCCACGATCCTCGGGATCCTGGCGATGGCCCAGACGCTGGTGATCGTGTCCGGCGGCCTCGACATCTCCGTCGGCTCGATCGTCGGCCTCAGCACCATGGTGGTGGCGGTGGCGGTCCTGGCGACGGGATCGGTGACGGTCGGCATCCTCGCGGGTCTTCTGTCCGGCGTCCTGGCGGGGGCGCTGAACGGGCTCATCATCGTCTACGGTCCGGTCAACGCGGTGATCGCGACGCTCGGCACCATGTCGGCCTTCCGCGGTCTCGCCTACCTCATGAACAACGGCAATTCGATCGCCATCCAGGACGATTCCCTGCGCCAACTCGGCATCGGCACGTTCCTCGGACTCCCCTTCGCGATCTGGCTGCTTCTGGCGGTCATGGCCGCCTTCATCGTGTTCACCCGCGAAACGGTGGTCGGGCGCAACGTCTACGCGCTCGGCGGCAACCCGACCGTCGCCCGCCTCGCCGGCATTCCGATCCGCCGCTACCAGATCGGCATCTACGCCATGAGCGGCTGCGCCGCCGCGCTCGCCGGCGTGGTGCTGGCGAGCCGCACCATGTCGGGCCAGCCGGCCTCGGGCAGCCAGGGGCTGGAACTGGAGGCGATCACCGCGGCGATCCTCGGGGGCTGCGCGCTCCAGGGCGGCAAGGGCACGATCATCGGCGCCATGCTCGGCGTCCTCATCATCGGCATCCTCAACAACGGGATGATCCTGACGAGCGTGCCGACCTTCTACCAGCTGCTGGCCAAGGGCGCCCTGCTCGTTCTGGCGGTGATCGTCCAGGAGCGCCAGCGCGCCCGCTCCGGGGAATAGCCGCCGGGACGCGCCGGTCCCGGGAACCGTCCGCCCCGCGTCGCCCGGGGCGGCGTTCGTCACCGGCGAGGATGCGGTCATCGACGGCGACCGGATGGGGAGGCTCGATACCATGCATGCGATCGATCTCGACGCGGGGACGTCCACGCCGTCGCACGGCGCGAGCACACCGCTCACGGTCTGGCTGGCGGCGGCGGTGTCGGCGCTGGGCGGCCTCCTGTTCGGCTACGACTGGGTGGTGATCGGCGGGGCCAAGCCATTCTACGAAGCCGCGTTCGGGATCGTCGCCCCCGAGACGCAGGCTTGGGCGATGAGTTGCGCGCTGGTCGGATGCCTCGTCGGCGCGACCCTGTCGGGCGCGCTCAGCGACCGGTTCGGACGCAAGCCGGCGCTGATCGTCGCGGCGGTGATCTTCGCGATTTCGTCGGTCGGCACCGGGCTGGCGGGGACCTTCGACGCCTTCGTCCGGTGGCGCATCCTCGGCGGCGTCGCGATCGGCATGGCATCGGCGCTGTCGCCGATGTACATCGCCGAGATCACACCCCCCAACAGCCGGGGCAAGCTGGTCTGCTGCAACCAGATCGCCATCGTGATCGGTCTGCTCGGCGCGCAGATCGTCAACATGCTCATCGCCCGGCCGGTGCCCGCCGGGGCCGATCCGGCCGCCATCGCGGCGAGCTGGAACGGCACGACGGGCTGGCGCTGGATGTTCGCCGCCGCGGCCGTTCCCGCGGTCGCGCTCCTGATCGGCTGCTTCTTCATCCCGGAGAGTCCCCGCTGGCTGGCCCGGCGCGCGCGGTGGGAGGATGCCCGGCGCGTGCTCGCGCGGCTGGGCGGGAACGCCTATGCCGACCTCGCGCTCCAGGACATCCGCCGGGCGCTGGCCGGCGCTCCCGGTCGCAGCCTGCGGGCGATCCTGCGCGAGCCGCGGTTCCGCCGCGTGCTGCTGATCGGCATCGGCCTCGCGGTGCTCCAGCAATGGTGCGGGATCAACGTCATCTTCAACTATGCGCAGGAGATCTTCGCGTCGGCGGGTTACACCGTATCCGCCACGCTGTTCAACATCGTCATCACCGGTGCGGTGAACCTGGTCTTCACCTTGGTCGCCCTGGGGACGGTGGAGCACTGGGGCCGCCGCCGCCTTCTGCTGATCGGCTGCAGTAGCCTGGCGATCGACTATCTGCTGCTCGGTGGCGCCTATCTCCTGGATATGAAGGGCTGGCCGCTGCTGATGCTCGTCATGATCGCGATCGCCATCTACGGCATGACCCTCGCGCCGGTGACCTGGGTGGCGCTGTCGGAAATTTTTCCCGGCGAGGCGCGCGGCGCCAGCATGGCGGTGGCAACGACCGCGCTCTGGGCGGCGTGCTTCCTTCTCACCTATAGTTTTCCGCTGCTCAACGCTGCGGCGGGGACGGGACTGACCTTCTGGATGTATGCCGTGATCTGTTCGATCGGCTTCTTTTTCGTCTTCCGCACATTGCCGGAAACCAAGGGCAAATCGCTGGAGCAGATCGAGCGCGATTGGACCTGAGCCGTCCTCCGTTCGATCAGGTCGGTTCTTCCCTCCGTCCTTGCGAGACGAGAGCCATCCGGGGCGTGCCTTTCCCGGAGAGGTCCCGCCCCGGAGTGCCACGGCTTCGCCGCGCACGTTTCGCGCTTCTCCTGTCCGGGAACAGTTACCGCGGCCGGGAAAGACACCACCCGAGTCATGTTCCCGAACGGGATCGGCGTCGGCATGGATGAGCAGGCCGGGCTCGACGAAATCGACCTTTGGGTTCGTTCGGAAATCGGGACATTTCAGCAAGGCCCGGCAAGCGCCGCGATGACGGCCAACTGGAGGACGGCGGCGAAAGGCGTCTCGTCCGGCCGACCGGCGAAGAAAGCTGGCAATCACCGGCCGGTTCGTCGAAGCTGCGCCGATGAATCCGAACGTGGATGGCGCGATGGCCGGCGACGATACGGTGGAGCGCCAAGCTCCGGCGGAACGCCGGGATACGGGACGACGCCTGCGTGGGGCGGTTGCACGGCGTATCGGCGTCGCGATTCTCTCGGGTGAGTTCGCACCGGGCGAACTTCTCTCGACCGAGCAGCAGTTCGCCGACGAGCTTGCGGTATCGAGGACGGCCTATCGCGAAGCGCTCCAACAGCTGGTCGCCAAGGGACTGGTGGAAAGCCGGCCAAAGATCGGCACGCGGGTTCTTCCGCGGGAGCGTTGGAACCTGCTGGATACCGACGTGCTCGCCTGGGCCTTCGCCGGTGAGCCGGATCCCGACATCGTGCGCGGATTGTTCGAGATGCGCAGCGTCGTCGAGCCCGCCGCCGCGGCCTATGCTGCCGAACGGCGGACCCGTGAGCACGTGAAGGCGATGAGGAACGCTCTTGCCCGTATGGCGAGACACTCCTTGGCCACGGAGCAGGGCCGCGCCGCGGACCGCGACTTCCACGGAACCGTCCTGCACGCGACGGGCAATCCCGTGATGATCGCCCTGAGTTCCAGCATCGGCGCGGCCGTCAACTGGACCACCGAATTCAAGCAGCGCTCCCGCGCATTGCCACGCGATCCCGTTCCAGCGCACCGCCGCGTGCTCGATGCCATCGTCGCGGGCGATCCGGATCAGGCCCGGGCGGCGATGCACGCCCTCGTCGATCAGGGCTTGGAAGATACGCAGGGAATCGCCGAGGATTGAGCAGGACGCTCCCATCGAAATTAGTATGACTAATTAAGGGCTTCGCTTATCTCGTCGCAGGATGTGCGAGCCGAAGTTTCGCCGGGCGTTGCCGATCGGCCCCGAAACCGAAGCAGCGCGCAGTCAACGCGAGGCTACGAGCATCGGACTCCCGGCAAAGACATATCGTGCACTTCGTCAACCATCCGGCGCCGAACAGACTGTCCTGCATCATCGCCACCAGGAATCTGCTCTTTCAGGCTCATAGCGTCGTGCGCGATGGCGCTTCTGCAGCGCGGGCGGGACTTGCCGATCCGCTACGCGAGGCCGGCACCGGACCGGCTTCTCAGTGGCACGTCAGTTCGGTTTCGGCATTTTAGTACAACAAAAAGATTGACGGGCCCGTCGAGCACTGATAGATTTGCCATGTCATTGGGAACAATAAAGCGCGTGTCGTGCCGACTTATTGCTCGATGGAGCAGCGGCGCGCACTGATCGATACAGCGTAATTGTCGAGCTGTCCGATCGATCACAGATGAATAGGATGCTTTATATTTGGCGACGGTGGGCCTTCGCGCGCCGACCGATCGACCCGCTCCCGAACCGGGCGATGCTCGCATCCCGTTCTGTCGGCGATCTGGTCTCGGGCGGGGGGCATTGGGATGGGGCTTGTCTGGCAACGGCATCCGCAAGCGTGAGCGTCTTGAAGCTTTATCAAATGTCGGCGGCCGCGCTCGAATGCGTCCCTGGTAACTGAAGTATCGACGGCTCAGACGACACGAGTGCGGTCCCACAATCCTTGGTCCTGGGGGGACCCTGACCACGCTTGATGGAGGCGAGATCTTTCACGGGCGTCGGTAAGAGCGCTCAAACCGAACTCGACCGACCTGATGAAGGGGTCTTCGCGGGCTTCTTCGACATGACGGTCCGGAACGGCTTCAGCTCCAAAAAAGGTTCGCCGTCGCCGCAAACGCGTGCGGCCATCACGGCATCGCATCGGACGAAACCAGCGACACCGGCGATCTTCTGTCCGCAACGGCCAGTTCGTGGGCGGCCGGGCCGGCTCGGCAACCAACGTCGCCACCGCGCGAGAGGGCGACGACGATTGTTCAGCGCCGACCACCAGTAATGGCTTCGATTTTCCACCAGGAGAACCGTGATGACAATCAGGATCGATGGATCGGAAGAAGGCAGGACCTTCGAGGGAATTGGTGCGGTCAGTGCTGGAGCCTCGTCACGGCTTCTCATCGATTACCCGTGCGCGCAGCGAAGCGAGATATTAGACTACCTCTTCAGGCCGAACTACGGCGCATCATTTCAGCATCTGAAAGTCGAAATTGGAAGCGACGCCAATTCGACCGATGGGACGGAGCCCAGCTTCGCGAGAACGCAGGCGGAGCTTCTCAATCCTACAAGTGACAAATTCAATCGAGGCTATGAATTCTGGCTAATGAAGGAGGCGAAGACCAGGAACTGCGCCATCTATCTGGATTGTCTTGAATGGGGGGCTCCAAGGTGGATCGGCAGCATATACTCCAGTAACAACATCGACTATATGATCGCTTTCATCAAGGGCGCCAAGACATATCATCAGTTGGATATGGATTTTATCGGAATCTGGAACGAGCGCCCCAACTACTCCCCGGAAGGACTGGATTTCGTCAAGAATCTGCGGGCGGCACTCGACACCGCGAATTTGAACAGCGTCAAGATCGCCGGTGTGGATGCGGTAACGGACTGGGCGATCGCCACCTATGCCGAGAACGATCCGGCGTTGAAGGCCGCACTCGGCGCGGTCAGCGTGCACTATCCAAGTGGGTTTGGCCTGAACATCGCGAGCAGTTTGGGATACAATTACCAGGCCAACACGGTCGCGCAGGCGTCGGCGCTGCCCTTGTATTCAAGCGAAGATGGCCCGTGGACTGGAACATGGGAAGGTGCCGAAGCTATCGCACGCATCAATAACAAGAATTACATTATCAATAAGGTCGTCAAGACCGAATATTGGAGTCCGGTGTCGTCGTACTATGATGTGTTGTCGATCCCGGGCTCGGGCGTGATGTACGCGAACCAGCCTTGGTCGGGTCACTACGAGGTTCAGCCTGCCTTGTGGGCGGTCGCTCACACGACGCAATTCGCACAACCGGGCTGGAAATATGTCGATAGCGGTTGCGGTTTGCTCGGCGACGACAAGGGGAGCTATGTGACCCTCAAGTCGTCGGACGGGAGCGGCAATTACAGCATCATCATCGAGACCACGGGATTCGACCAGCCGCAGGATCTGACGTTCGAGATCGCCAACCTCAGCAATCAACCGTTACATGTATGGAAATCGAACGCGGCGGATCAATTCATCGAGCAGACGGATATCGCACTCACGGGTGGCTCTTTTTCGGTGCGGCTTGATCCCCAATCGATCTATTCGATGACCACCACGACGGGCCAATCGAAGGGCGGAGCCATTCCGCCTTCTCAGGATTTTCCACGAAATTACTCCGAAGATTTTTCCAGTTACGATGCCGGATCGACTCCGAAGTACTTTCAGGACCAAGTCGGAGCATTCGAAGTCTATCAGGCGCCGGGAGGCATCAAGACACTCCGGCAAGTCATCACGGAAAAGCCGATTATGTGGCTCAACGACGCCTGGCCGAATACCATCATAGGCGGTCAGAACCTGGTCGATTACGACGTCAGCACGGACGCGATGATCGAGAGTGACATCGGTCAGGTCGGCGTCATGGGGCGGATCAGCGCAGTGTCCGGGTACGAGCAGGGCATCGAACCGAACGGATACGCATTGTACCTCCACGAGAACGGCGCCTGGACGCTGAGAAAGCGTGGAACCACCCTCGCGGCCGGAGGGGTCCAGTTGCCGGCAGATCCTTGGCACAGTCTCAAGCTGTCGTTTGCAGGTACGAAGATCCGTGCCTTCATCGACGGCGTGGAGGTCGCCAATATCGACGACGCGACGTACTCCTCGGGACTGTTCGGGCTGGCGACGGACTGGAACATAAGCCAATTCAAGAGTCTGATCGTCAGAAGCGCGGAGTAGCCGCGAATACACCATTCGCCGATCCGACATCGCAGGGCCGCCGTCAGGTGCCGCGGCCGTCCTCATCCTCAAGGCATCGCGGATGGAGGCAGCCTGCGCGTCGATCCTGGGCCGTGCGGCGATCTCCGCTCCACGGCTTGGCGGCCGGCGTGCCGTTCTGCGAAGTCATGTGGGCCGGTGCCTGGTCATGCCGAGCGTGACCATGGCCGGATAGTCGGCCGCCCGCTTCTCGTAAGCGGGTAGCGGTGCGGCGGCAGTGCTTGAAGCGTTCGATCAGGTCGCGCGACCAGGGCTCGGAGTCCCTCCCGGCTGCGAGCCCAAATCCTGCGACGGTCGATCCGTCACCGCTCGTGCCCCGCCGTCGCGGTCGTCTCCCGCACCGGCGAGAGGAGATAGTCGATCGCCCGCCGCGTCCCGGTCCGGATCTCGACCGAGGCCGTCATGCCGGGCGTGAGCGGGACGGTCCGGCCATCCGCCGCGATCGTGCTGCGGGAGAGGGCGATCGTGACGGGAAAGACGAGGTTCTGCGTGCGCGGCGTGCCGCTCACCTGGGCCAGCCCCTGGCCGCGGCTCACCGCCAGGGGATCGGTCCCGCCGTTCGCGTCCCGCTCGTCCACCGCGTCCCGCGAAATGCGCACCACCTCGCCCTTGATCGACCCGTAGCGGGTGAAGGGAAAGGCGTCGATCTTCACCACCGCTTCCTGGCCCGGGGCGACGAAGCCGATATCCTTGTTCTGGACGAGCGCCTCGACCTCGATCGGTCCGTCGTTCGGCACCACCACGAGAAGCGGCTGTCCGGCCGCCACCACCTGTCCGAGGGTGGTCACGGCGAGTTGCTGCACCGTTCCCGAGGTCGGCGCGGTGAGCCGCGTGCGATCGCGCTTGAGCGTCGCCTTGATCACCTCCTGATGCAGGTCGTCCCGCTTCTGGGCGGCCTCGGTGAGCAGTTGCTGTTGCCGGGCGACGGTCTCGCTCGCCGCCTGCGCGATCCGGCGCCGGAGGGACAGAACCGCCGCCTGGGCTTCGGCGAGCTGGCCGCGGTCGTAGGCGAGGTCGGCCGCCGTCTGCTCGACCTGCTGCAGGGCGTCGATCACCGCGGCGCGCGTGCCGGCGGACCGGGCGACCAGCGTCTCGCGCATCTCGGCCCGCTCCGTCAGCACGGCCTGGAGACGCTCGCGGGCCGCGATGGTGGCGGCCAGGCGCTTCTGCATCGCCTCCTTCTCGTCGATCTGGGCGGACAGGGCGTCGCGGGCGGTGAGGAACTGGCCGATCTCCGCCAGCATCGCGGCCCGCTCGCGGGCCTGGATCGCCGGCGGGATCCAATCGGGAAAAGCCGCATCGTCCGCCCAGCGGCCGGCCTCGACCGCATCGATCGTGGCGCGGCGGCGCAGCACCTGCGCCTCCAGCGCGGCGAGATCGCCGCGGCGGGCCGTGAGATCCGCCTCGGCCTCGGTCGGGTCCAGCTCGATCAGGAGGTCCCCCTCGCGCACCCGGGCGCCGTTCTCCACATGCACGGCCCAGACCTTGCCGGTCTCGAGCGGCTGCACGACCTTCGAGCGGCCGCTCGGCTGGACGCGACCGTTCGCGACCGCGTGGATGTCGAGTTCGGCGAGGACGCTCCAGCCGAGGACCGCCGCGAACATCAGGCAGATCGTCCAGGTGAAGGCCGTCGCCTTCGGGGAGGACGGCGTGTCCAGGATCTCGAGATGCGCCGGCAGGAACGCGTGATCCTCGCGGATGACGGCCAGGGCGCGCATGCGGGCGAGGGCCCGGCGCGGCGAGAGGGGCCGGGCGGCCACCAGCGCCGACAGGCGGCCCGCCAGGGCGGCCCGCCTGCCCGGGGCGCCGGAACGGGGATCGGGTCTCGCGCTCATGCCGCGGCTCCCCGCTCGGATCCGTGCTCGGTCTGCATGCGCCACAGGCGCCCGTAAAGGGAGGTCGGGCGGTCGAGCAGTTCGCGGTGGGTGCCGTCCTCGACGATCTGTCCGTCCTGCAGCGCGACGATGCGGTCGCAGCCGCGCACCGCGGCGAGCCGGTGGGCGATGATCACCACGGTGCGGCCGCGCACGATCTGCCGCATGTTCTCCTGGACGATGCGCTCGCTCTCGTAGTCGAGGGCCGAGGTCGCCTCGTCGAGGATCAGGATGCGCGGGTTGGTGGCGAGCGCCCGCGCGATGGCGAGACGCTGGCGCTGGCCGCCCGACAGGTTGGCGCCGCGCTCCTCGATCGGCGTGTCGTAGCCGAGCGGCAGCCGGCCGATGAACTCGTCGGCGCCGGCGAGCCGCGCGACCTGGATCGCCTCCGCCCGCGACAGGCCCGGATTGGCCAGGGCGATGTTCTCGAACACCGTTCTGTTGAACAGCAGGTTCTCCTGCAGCACGACGCCGATCTGGCGCCGCAGCCACGCGGGATCGACCTGCGCGATGTCGATGCCGTCGATCAGCACCTGCCCCTTCTCGGGCAGGTAGAGCCGCTGCAGCAGTTTGGCGACGGTCGACTTGCCGGACCCCGAGGGACCGACGATGCCGAGCACCTGGCCGGCCGGGACGTCGAGCGAGACGCCCTTGAGCACCTCCAGGGCGCCGGGCTGGTAGCGGAATCCCACGTTGCGCAGGGTGATGCCGCCCCTGGCCGGCGGCAGGTGGGCCTGCCCCATCGGGACCGTCTCCGGCGGGCAGTTCAGGACGTCGCCGAGACGTTCGATCGACACCTTGACCTGCTGGAAATCCTGCCAGAGCTGCGACAGGCGCAGGATCGGCCCCGTCACCTGTCCCATGATCATGTTGAAGGCGATCAGGCCGCCGACCGTCAGGTCGCCGTTCATGACGGCGCAGGCGCCGAGGAACAGCACCAGCGCGGTGACGACCTTGCTGATGTACTGGATCGCGTTCTGGCCGATGCTGGCGACGATGCCCGCGACGAACGAGGTCCTGACGTAGGCGGCGAGCCTCTCCTCCCACTGCACCCGCAGGGTCGGCTCGACGGCGAGCGCCTTGATGGTGTGGATGCCGACGACCGATTCGATCAGGAACTGGTTCGACAGGGCCGAGCAGTTGAACCTCTCGACGGTCTTCTCTTGGAGGACCGGCCGCAGGACCACCGCCACTGCGCCGTAGCAGGGGATCGACAGCGTGACGACGAGCGCCAGCGGCGGGGAGTACAGGTACAGCACCGCCAGGAAGAGCAGCGTGAACGGGACGTCGATCGCCGCGGTGAGGGCCTGCCCGGTGAGGAAGCCGCGGATCGTCTCCAGCTCGCGCACCCGCGCGACCGTCTGTCCGGCGGCCCGCGTCTCGAAATAGCCGAGCGGCAGGCGCATCAGGTGCTCGAACAGCCGCGCGCCGAGCTCGACGTCGATGCGGCTCGTGGTGTGGGTGAGGATGTAGCTGCGCAGGTGCTGCAGCACCACGTGGAACAGTCCGAGCACCGCGAGGCCGACCGCGACCAGCGTCAGGGTGGAGTAGCCCTTGTGGACGAGCACCTTGTCGATGGTGATCTGGAAGAAGATCGGCGTGATCAGCGCGCAGATCTGGATGAAGAGGGAGGCGACCAGGACCGTGGCGAGCGGCCGGCGGTAGCGCCAGACCGAGGGCACGAACCAGCTCAGCCCGAAATGCCGCAGGGCGTTCTGGAGGTTGGCCCGGCGCGCGACGAGGACGATCGTGCCGGTCCAGCGCGCCATCACCGCCTCGGCCGGAACATGCTCGGCCGTCCCGGCGGCGGCGTCGACGATCCGGAAGCGGCCGTCGTCGAGACGGCGGCCGAGGACCACGAAGCGGTCGTCGTCGAACGCCAGGATCGCCGGCAGGGGGATTTCGTTCAGGCGTTCCGGCCCCTGCCGCTCGAGCAGGCGGGCTTTCAGCTTGAGCCTGCGCGCGCCGCGCACGAGGTCGGCCGCCTGGGCCGCCGCCGCACCGAGACCGAGTTCGTGCCGCAGCTGGGCGGCTTCGCAGGCGACGTGATGGTAGGAGGCAAGCAGGGCGAGCGCGCTCAGGCCGGCGTCGGAGCCGGTCTCGGGAAGCGGTCCGGCCTGATCCTGTCCGGCGGGAGGCCGTTCCGGCTCCGCCGGGTGCCGTGCCGGCTCGGGATCGGCACGAAAGGTGGCCAACTTCACACTCATCGGGGATCCGCCTTCGGCATGTGCGGCCGGAGCACCCGCCAGCGCGGCGGGCACGGCATGGGATGAGACGCGTTCGGGACGGGCGAAGACGGGAAGCCGATCGCGGTTGGGGGGCGGCTCACGCGGGCAATCCGGCCGGTCTCGCCTCTTCCGGACGGCTCAGGTCGTGGTCACGCCGAGCGCGCCCGGATGCGCGCTGGGCACGGCCAATGCGTTCGCATCCGGATGATCCGCGTACCAGGCCGTGCGCTCCGCCAGGGTTCCCGCTCCCAGCTCGGCGATCAGCGCGCCCGGACCGGTCGCCCGCCACGCATCCGCGTAAACGCCTTCGATGAGGGCCTGTGCGTGGTCGTGGAGGCGCGTCCCGTCGCGCAGCGCGAGATCGTTGGACCTGTCGCCGTCGAGATTGCCCAGAAGTCCCTCGAAGCTGCCGTCGGCACGGCCGGCCCCGGGCGCGACGTCGATGTCCATGTACGTGCCGTGGCCGATCACGCCGATGCCGTCTCCCGCTCCGGTGACGAGGCGGTAGGCCTCGTCCGCCGAGCGGGTCACGACGAGGTCGCCGAACGCCGCCCGCGCGCCGACGTCGAGCTTCAGCAGCTTGCCGTCGACCTCGATCGCGTTGGGCCGCGCCTCGTCGAACAGGACGTCGTGCCCGCCCGAGCGGACGCTGACGGCGGTGAGGAAGCTCACGCCTCCGGTCCCCTCGGCCCGCCCCTGGATCTCGAGGGCGGCTCCGCTGACGGCGTGGGTGATGACGAAGTCGCCGGTGGCCTGGAGGTCGTAGCGCAGCCCGTCGAACGTGTAGTAGTGCACGTCGCCCCAGCCGCCGCCGGAGGGCGCCGGCAGGATGGAGAAGCTCAGCGTCTTGGGCGTCGGATCGAGGTCGATTCCGCCGTTGGCCGTGCCGCCATCGTCCTGAACCTGGAAGGTGAGGCCGGTCTGCCCCCCGCCCGTGCCGCCGGCCTGCGGCAGGAACCGGAGCTTTCCGGCGGCCAGATCCGCCGCGGCGATGCTCTGGCCCGCCGAAACGGCCACGCCGTCGAGGGTCAGGCTCCCGGAGGTCGGCAGCGTGTCGATCACCACCGCCTTCAGGCCGTTGGCCGGTCCGTCCTTCGGGTCGGTGAAGCCGAAATCGTCCGCCGTGATCGTGACGCCCGCATCCGCGCGCAGCGTGATCGTCTTGTCCGTGCCCGTCGGCGCATCGTTGACCGGAACCGGGATGACTTGCGTTGTGACCGGCACGGAAGCGAGGCTGCCGTCGTTCAGGGTCAGGCTGACGGTGCGCGCCGCCGTGTCCGGCGTGTCCGAGCCGTTGAGGTAGCTCACCGAACGGAGCGCGGCCTGCCACTGCGCCAGGGTCGAGCCGCCCGCCGAGAAGAGCTGGAGGACACCGGAGCCGGCATCGAAGCTTCCCTGGATATCGCCGTAGAGGGCGGTGTCGGGCGCGAAAGCGAGGCTGTCCTGACCGCGCACGTAGTGGCCCGAGATCGCCATCGTCGCGGTCGCGAGCGTCTTCGAATCCGGATCCTGCACCGTGAGGCCGCCATCGACAGGAGTCTGAACCTGCTCCGGGGCGTTCACGGGGCCGCTCGGCATCGTGGCGGTCGGGGCGTCGTCCACCGCGACGACGGTGACGGTCGAGGCGATCGCCGGGGCGGAGGTGTCCTGGCCGCCGCCGCTGTCGGTCATGCCGGTCAGCGTGACGGTGCGGGTGCCCGCGGTCGGGTCGTCGATCCGGGTGTCCCGGTAGCCGAGCCCCGTCACGATCTCTGCGGCGACGGCTCCGTCGACGCCCGCCGTGCCGGTGAGCGCGATCGTGGCGGTGTCGCCCGACAGGCTGACCGCGTAGCTCAGGCCGTGGCCGGCGGTGACGCCCTGGGCGGCCGCGCCGAGCCGGAGGTCGGTGCCGTCCAGAGTGAGAACCTCGTCGGCCCCGTCCCTGAGACCGCCGACGGTGAGGGTGAGGCCGGTGATGGTCTGCCCGGCCTCGACCGTGCTCACGCTCGCGGCGGCGAAGGGCGCGACCGCGCTGCCCTGCACACCCGGTCCCGCCCCCTCCGTGAAGGTCGGGTTGGCCGGCGTCGCCGACAGCACCGGCGGGTCGTTGACCGCGGCGACGGTCACCGTCACCGTGGCGGCGGTGCTCGTCCCGCCGACGCCGTCGCCGACGGTCACCGCGACGCTGCGCGGTGCCGTGCCGGGATCCGCCGCGTTGGTGTTCCGGTAGACGAGCGACCGGAGGAGAGCCTGCACCCGGGCCGGCGTCGCGTCGGAATCGAGGTTCACGGCGAGGGGATCGCCGCCGCTGCCCGTCTTCGCGATCGTCCCGACGACGACGCCGTCGACGGACACGCCGCTGCCGACCTGCGTGCCGTTCGAGAGCGCGACACCGCCGCCGAAACCGAGAACGTCCTCGCCAGGAATGCCGTTGGCGGTGATCTGCGCCGTCAGGGTGCCGCCGCCGAAATTCGGCGCGTTGTCGTCGCTGACGGTCGCGTCCAGCCCGGCATCGAGCGCGACGGGCGGACCGTCCTCCGCGAAGGTGCCGCTGTCGCCGGAGAGATGGTCGATCCGGACCTCCAGCGGAGGCAGGGTGAGGTCGATGAGGGTGACGCTGGAGCCGGTGGCGGCGCGCTGGTAGGCGATGCGGTACTGGTGGCCGTCGTCGGTGAAGGTGGTGCCGTCGGCGAGATCCGTGGTGCCGCCCGCATCGGTGAAGTCGCCGGTGAGGTCGCCCGTGGCGGTCAGGACGGTGATGCGGCGGCCTTGGGCCTGGCCGGCGGCGCGGGCGACGTCGAGCCGGGCGCCGGGGGCGAGGGTGACCGCGCCCTGCACCGCCAGCGTGTCGGCCTTTCCGACGGCGTCGATATCCTCTTGCAGGGTGGCGCCGGCCTGAAGGGTGAGGGCGCCGGTGGTGAGGGTGCCGGTGCCGATGCCGGCATCGCCCGCCGAGAGCAGGCCGGCGCTGGTGAGGCTGCCGGCGACGGTCCCGCTGCCGCCGAGCCGCGCCCCGGAGGCGACGGTGACGGCGGAGGCGGCGGCGAGGCTGCCGTCGACGAGGAGCGTGCCGGCCTGCACGGCGGTGGCGCCGGTATAGGTCTCGGCGCCCGACAGCGTCAGGACGCCGCCTCCGGACAGCGTCAGGCCGCCGACGCCGCCCGCGAGCGGGGCGGCGATCGCGGTCTGCGTGCCCGCCGCGGCCTCGATCTGGAGGCTCTGATCCGCGACGGTCAGCGCGGCCCCGCCGACCTGGTAGCCGCTCGACAGGAAGCGCAGCCGGCTGGCCGAGACGGCCCCCGCCGTGGCATCGACCGTGACGGTCCCCGCCGGCCCGGAGAACGCGGCGATCCGGCCGTTCCAGCCGTCGTTGATGAGGCCGTCGGCCCGGGTCCAGTTCTCGTTTCCGGGTGAGGCCGACCAGGTTCCGCCGCCGCCGCCGGCGAAACCGTCGGCCATGGCGGTGGTCCCGTCCCAGTTCTGCTCGTCCGGGATCGGCGACTGCACCTTGAGGACGAGGAACTCGGTCTTGCGCTGCTGCGGGCGGGCGTTGCTGTCGGAGACCAGGACGAGGCTCGCATGTCCGTCCGGCAGGGTCGGGCCCGAACTCATGCCCTCGATGTTGTCGATCTTCGTGTCGTAGGTGTTCAGGGTGCCCGCGAGGCTCTGCGAATCGAAGATCAGCTGCTTCGTCACGGGCTGGACGCTCGGATCGCCCTGGACGAGATTGGTCGTGGCGGCGACGTCGGTCGCGCCGGCGAGATCGATCCGGTAGATTCGGATCGAGTTGTGCGAGACCCCGGTCGGGGCGACGTTGGCGCCGATCCCGTCCCAGGCGCGCTCCAGCACCAGGAAGCTCGTGTTCGTGAGGGCGAGGAGTTCGGACGCGCCGTTGTTGCCGACCCCGGCGCCCGGCGGGTTCGCGATCGTCCGGCCGCCGTTGGCGACGACCTTCACGGTATCGAGCGGATAGGCGTATTGCGCGACGACGGACCCGTCGCGGTTCAGGTGCGTGATGCGCGTCAGGTTCGTGGAATCGCCTTGGAGCGCATCCTCGCGGATGACCCAGAGGCCGCCGTCGGGCGTGAAGGTGAGGCCTTCGAGACCGTAATTGTCGGTGCCGGGGGCGAAGCGCCCGTTCACGGTCGCGGGCAGCGTCAGCTGGTCCCGGGTCACGCCGTCCTGGTGGACATGGTAGATCGTGTGCGGGGTTTCCGAGGTGAGCCAGACGCCGTCGCCCGTCGGATCACGGCGGATCGATTCCAGGCTGTTCGTTGCCGGCGTCCAGCCGGGAACGTCGAGCGGCGTCACGCCGACGAACTGAACCGTGTAGCCCGGCTGGTCCTCCGCTAAGACGGGCTTCAGGGTGAAATAGGGCGGCGTCGTCCGCGAGTCCGGACCGCCGCCGCCATAGGCGTTGTCGCGCTCCGTGATGAACGTGTTGCTGACCGGGTCGTAGTCGATGCCCGACAGGCCGTCGATCTGCCAGCCGTTGTACCGTTGGCCGACCGGGAACGTCTGCTGGCTCAGATAGCTCGTGCCGGAGATCGCCGCGAAGTCCGCGCGGCGGCTGGCTTCGAGATCGGCGGGGGAGGGCTGTGCCGAGAGGTCGGTGAGGGTGACGCTGGAGCCGGTGGCGGCGCGCTGGTAGGCGATGCGGTACCGGCGGCCGTCATCGGTGAACGTGGCGCCGTCGGCGAGATCCGTGGTGCCGCCCGCATCGGTGAAATCGCCGGTGAGGTCGCCCGTGGCGGTCAGGACGGTGATGCGGCGGCCCTGGGTCTGGCCGGCGGCATGGGCGATGTCGAGCCGGGCGCCGGGGGCGAGGGTGACCGCGCCCTGCACCGCCAGCGTGTCGGCCTTGCCGGTGGCGTCGATGTCCTCGTGAAGGGTGGCGCCGGCCTGGAGGGTGAGGGTGCCGGTGGTGAGCGTGCCGGTGCCGATGCCG